>JAPXRK010000365.1:0-2504 GCA_033813575.1 Synergistales bacterium | reverse complement strand
GAGCGGCCGTACATCCTTTCCCACAGGTCTCTCCAGCGGATACGGAAGGCCTCTTCCTCCCCGAGGGCGCGGATTTCCTCCCCGAGGGCGGCAAGGTTTTCTTCGAGAACCCGCCTCCTGTGGAAATAGTAGAGCCGCCGTTTTTCCTCGAGCCCGTCGGTTATGGCCCTGGCCCGGGACGCGAGGGCGACGGCGGGAGCGATCTCCTCCCTGCGGTTGGTGAGTTCTGCCACAAGGGCTCCGAGCCGGAGGCTTTCCTCCGCCGCCGAGGCAAGCTTTTCCGAGGTCTCGTTTCTTTTTCGCCGGTACTGGTCGATGCCGAAGAGCAGCTCCAGGTGGGTCCGTCTCTGGGCAGGCCTCTGGCGGATGGCCTCCGCCACCTCCCCCTGGCCGATAAAGGCGAACTGGTCGCCTTCGAGCTTCCAGAGCCTCTTGACGGCATCGAGGTCGGAGAGCCTCGTCCGGGCGCCGTCCACGGTGATCACCGCACCCGTTTCCGGTGAAAAGGATCTCCTGAGGATGCAGCTTCCGGCGCCTGGGGTTCCGTCCTGCCGGATGAAAAGGGTCACTTCCGCCCTCGTCGCGGGAGGGATGCTCACGCTTCCGGAAAAAAGCAGGTCCCCCTGCCTGACGATCCGGAGCCTCTGGAATCCTCCGTCGCCCAGCACCCATCGGAGGGCGTCGAGGAGGTTGCTCTTTCCGCTTCCGTTGGGGCCCACGATGGCGGTGAATCCCTCCGAAAACACCAGGTCCTGGGAAGCCCCGAAACTTTTGAAGCCTTTAAGATGAAGCCGTTCGATAAACAACGAGACGGGCCTCCCATTTTTCCATTTGTTCCATTTTCCGCTCCACCTGCTCGAGCCCTCCCTGGGCGTCCAACCGGAACTTGCTCCAGGCGAACTCGGGAACCGCAGCGAGGAAAATTTTGCGGCCGAGCTCCTCCTCCCAGAGGGGAAGGTAGGTTTCGTAAATATAGTGGGCCACCGCCGGGTTCACCTCCAGCAGGAGGGCCTCCGAGCGGTTCGACGCCGACACTTTCCGGAGGAAGCGCTTGATGGTCATGGAGATGGTGTCCTCCCGGTGAACCCATCCGTTGCCGCTGCAGAAGGGGCAGCTCCTGGTGAGGGTGGACCTGATGTCGGGCCGGGCCCGCTTCCTGGTGATCTCCACGAGCCCGAGCTGTGATACGCCGAAAATCCGCGCCCGGTACCGGTCCGGCTGGAAGACCTCTTCCAGGCGCTTCAGAAGGAGGGCCCGGTCTTCCTCGTAATCCATGTCGATGAAGTCGATGACCACGATGCCGCCGATGGCCCGCAGCCGGAGCTGCCGGGCGATCTCGGAGGCAGCTTCGAGATTGGTCTCCAGCACGGTATGGCGGAGATCCGTCTTGCCGATGAATTTTCCGGTGTTCACGTCGATGACCGTCAGCGCCTCGGTGTGGTCGATGATGAGATAGGCCCCCGACTGGAGCCAAACTTTCCGCTCCAGGGCCGCCTCGATCTCCTTTTCGATGCCGTAGAACTCGAAGAGGGGGGTGGTCCCGCCGTAGAGGCTCACCTCCGGGTGGTCCGTTCCCGAGAAAAGGGACAGGCTGTTGTTGACGTTTTCGTATTCTTCCCTGCCGTCCACCACGATCTCGGACACGGCGTCGGTGAGCTCGTCCCGGAGGACTCTCCCGAGAAGGCCCAGGTCCCGGTAGAGCAGGCACGGTGCCGACTGGATCTTCCCGTTATGCTCGATCTCCCTCCAGAGGGCGAGGAGGACCTCCACGTCGTGGGCGAGGCTTTCCTCGTCCACGCCCTCCGCGGCGGTCCGGACAATGATGCCGTAATCCTCTCCCCGAAGTTCCCGGGCGATGGTCTTCAGCCTCCTGCGCTCGTTCTCGTCGATGATCCTCTTGGAAACCCCCGACTCCTGGCCGTGGGGCACGAGTACCACGTACCGCCCCGGAAGTGAGATCCGCGAGGTCACCCTGGCTCCCTTGTTCTTCCTCGCCGTCTTGGTGACCTGGACGAGAAGCTCCTGGTTCGGCTGGAGATTGAGCCCCCGGGCGTCGTTCAGGTACAGGAAGGCGTTCCTTCCGTCGCCAAGGTTGACGAAGGATGCGTGGATGCCCGGAAGGACGCTCTCCACCCGGGCCTTGTAGATCTCTCCCGCTTTCTGGCGCTCCCACATCCGCTCCACGAACAGGTCGGCGAGGCGGCCGTCCTCGATGATGGCGACTCTCGTCTCTTCCGGATCGATACAGTTGGCCACAATCTTCCGGTTCACGGCGCCCGGCTCCGCATGTCTTTCACTCACGGCGACGCCCTCCTCCCGAAGAAAACTGATGTTCCAAAAACAGGGGGACGGATCTCCCCCGGAAATGCTTCATGCTCTCCCGTCCTCCCGGTCCGGTACCCTGAGGGGTTCCGCAAGAGGCAGGACCCGGATCTCTCCCCCGTCCTCCGGACCGGAAAGGGGACCCACCGCCTCACGAAGGATGAAGACGCCCGGCCATCCCG
>JAPXRK010000364.1:2202-2507 GCA_033813575.1 Synergistales bacterium | reverse complement strand
GGTAAACCTGATGGATCCCGCTCTCGAAAAGGAATATTCCACTGCGTCCGTTGAGCTCGCCGGCAAGGAGCCAGGACAGAAAATGACTGTGAAGGGAGAACCTATCGTCTACGGGTTGGTGATCCCGAAGGATTCCCCCAACAAAAACGGAGCTGTTGACCTCGTGAAGTTTATCCTTGATTCAAAGGGAGGGCTTGCGGTCTTCCAGGAAATGGGGCAGGACGTGGTGGGGCCCCGTGCATGGGGTGAAACCGGTTCGGTTCCTGAAGAAATCGGGGCGCTGCTGAAAAAATAGCACCGGATTT
>JAPXRK010000364.1:0-2192 GCA_033813575.1 Synergistales bacterium | reverse complement strand
GAGTGTGCCGTCGTCGGCAGCGTCAGATGTGTATAAGAGACAGATGAATAGGGAGGGGATTTCATGTTCCTGCGGTTCCGTTTCTTTTCCGGGTGTGCATTGCTGTTTTTCCTGCTTTGTACGGAAGCGGCATTCGGGGCCGATATAAAGGGGAGCGGGGATTCTCCGCTGCTCAAGCGGTACGGGGGATCATCCATCGTGCAGTATGCTGCCGGGGAGTACGACAGCACGGTCATTCCCCTGGGCCCCACTGCTTACCAGGGAGACCGGTACACATTTACGGCCTCGGAGAAGGCGGAGGGAAAGACTGTCCGGATACTCTATATTGCCCCCGCGGGAAGGAGTGCCCTGGAGGTATTCAGGAATTACGAGGGGGAGCTGAAGGAAAAAGGATACGAGATCCTCTTCTCCGGTTCGAAGGATGAACTGGGACCCTATGACAGCTTTTCGGAGACCCTCTACGGCCGTGACAGGCATTATCCCATCCCGGGGGACGAGGACACGAAAAACCAGCACTTTCTCTCTGCCCGGCTTTCCCGGCCCGCAGGAGACGTCTACGTGACGGTATGCGCATTTGAAAACCATTTCTGGGGTTCGGAGACGAAAATGGAGAAGAACCGCACCTACTGCAGGGTGGACATAGTGGAGACGAAGCCCATGGAAGCCAAAATGGTCGTTGTAACGGCGGATGAGATGGCCAGGGGGCTTGAGGCCTCGGGGAAAATAGCGCTCTACGGTATCTATTTCGATACGGACAAGACGGACATAAAGCCTGAATCGAAGCCGGCACTGGAGGAGATCGCGAAGCTGCTGAAGGCCTTCCCCGATCTTCGGGTTCTTGTTGTCGGGCATACGGACAGTACAGGCGAACGGGAATACAACACGGGGCTTTCACGGAGAAGAGCCGAGTCGGTGGTCAGGTACCTCGGGAAGCAGTACGGCATAGCGTCCGCCAGGATGATCCCCGCAGGTGTGGGCATGCTTGCCCCGGTGGCTTCCAACAGGACGGAGGAAGGCCGCGCGAAGAACCGGCGGGTCGAGCTGGTGGAGTTTTAACCTCCGGGTGTTAAAAAAGGGGCAGGAGGGCGTACAGGACCGGAAGGGTCACGACGAGCCCGAGGGTCGTGACGAGCCAGCAGCTGTTGGCCAGGTCCAGGTCAAGGCCGTAAAGGGACGGGGGAACCAGTGCGGTGAAGGCCGTCGGCATGGAGGAGAGGATAAGGGTCGTTTTCAGCGGCAGTCCGTCCGCGACGCTGCCCAGCCCGCCCAGCGCGGCCAGCGACGTGCAGGCAGCCGGGACGATGAGGAATTTGACTCCCCAGATGGCAAGGCTCTCTTTCAGATAGCGTGCCGTTTTGCCGAAGCTCATGGCCATGCCGATGGTTGCCAGCAGGATGACGGTACTGAGAGGGATGAGGACGGTGTTCAGCCGTGAAAAGAACAGGGGCCTCGGGATACCGGACAGGTTCAGGCAGGTTCCTGCGAAAAGGCTTCCAAGGGAAACGAGCAGGAAGGGGTCGCGGATGAGCCGCAGCAAAAGGCTTCCCGTGCCTCCGGCTGCTCTCTCGGCGCTGTAGAGCCTGGCCGCCGGGAAACCTATTCCGTAATACACAAGTTCCTCGATCAGCTTGAAGACAGCCACAAAGGCGTATCCCTTTTCCCCGAGGAAGACGAAGGTTATAAGGCCCCCGATGGACCCTATGTTTGTGAAAAAACCGCAGCAGAACATGGACCCCGCCTGGGCCGGGGCCATGCGGAAGAGCCTGGCGGAAAGCGCTCCTCCCAGGCCGCCGAAGACATGGCAGAAAGGGCCGATGAGGGCCAGGAGCGCGATCCTTGGTTCGCTGATCTCAACGACCCAGAGCGCGCCTGCAAACGTGACGGGCCCGATGCCCAGCAGAACTGATTTCTGAAGGAACGTGCGGACTTTCTGTATCGGCCATGGAAGCTGCAGTGCCCCTTTTTTATCGAGAAACCGGGCGGCGAAGCCCATAAGAAGCCCGAAGGCTATCAGGAAGAGAGAGAACAGGATTTTTTCCATGTACGGGTCCTTTCGGCCGGCAATAAGTGAAGACGCTGCAGTGAGCGTGTCCGGCCACGAGAGGTATTATTCCTTTCCCCTCCTTTAATGTCAACTTCCCGGCCCTGCCGCTTGAAAAAGGGTATCCCGGCGCTATACTTGAACCATGGAG
>JAPXRK010000363.1:0-2513 GCA_033813575.1 Synergistales bacterium | reverse complement strand
ACGGAACACCGTATCCGGAGGTGGGGCCAGGGGAAAAACGACGGCGCCGGAAAGATTCCTGCCCGGACGGGCGGAGAAGCGGATTGGAAATGAACGCCAAAAACCAGGGAGGTTGAGAAGAGAAATGAGAAAGATCCTTATGATGACAGCGGCAGTTTTGATCCTTGTCTTTGCCGGAGCCGCCTTCGCGGATGACGTGATCCGCATCGGCCATACAGTGTCCCTCACCGGCGGCGCTTCCATGTGGGGGCAGTCCGAGGCCCGGGCGCTGGACATGCTCGTGAAGAAGATCAACGACGCGGGCGGCGTCCTCGGGAAGAAGATCGAGTTCGTCCGCTACGACAACAGGAACGATGGTGTCGAGGCCGTCAACGTGGCCCGGCGGCTCGTCTCCGACGGTGTCGTGGCCGTCATCGGCCCCGCCCAGAGCGGAAACTCCATAGCTTCCGCCCCCGTGTTCGAGAGGGCGGGCATCCCCATGGTGGTCACCACCGCCACCAACCCCTACGTGACCATCGACCAGAGGTCCGGCAAGGTCCGTCCCTTCGCCTTCCGCCCCTGCTTCATCGACCCCTTCCAGGGAACGGTGGCGGCCCGGTTTGCCGTGACCGACCTCGGCGCGAAGAAGGGTGCCATCCTCTACGACGTGGGATCCGACTACGGCCAGTGGCTCGCGAAGTACTTCGAGGAGGCCTTCGTGGAGAAGGGCGGCGCCATCGTGGCAAAGGAGGCTTTTCGGACCGACGAGCTCGACTACCGGGCCCAGCTCGGCAAGATGAAGGATCTCGCCCCTGACGTCATCTTCATCCCCACCAGCCAGAAGGAAGCGGCCATGGCCGCCAAGCAGGCCAGGGACCTCGGCATCGGCGCGGTGCTTCTCGGCACCGACAACTGGGGCAGCCCCGACATCATCGAGCTCGGCGGCAGCGCCATCGACGGCGGGTATTTCGTGAACCTCGCGGACCTGGCAGACCCCGACATCCAGGAGTTCGTGGCCGAATACAAGGCCGCCTTCGGCGAGGAACCCGTGCTTCCGAACCCCGTCATGGCCCAGGATGCCCTCATCATGATCGTGGAAGGCCTGAAGAAGGCAGGGACCACCGACGGCGCCAAGCTCGCCGACGCCCTCGCCAACCTGAAGGACATCAAGGTTTCCAGCGGCCCGCTCACCATCAACCCCGAGGATCACAACCCCCTCGACAAGCCGGCGGTGATCCAGCAGGTGGACGTGGCCAACAAGACCTTCAAGTTCGTGAAAAAGTATTTCTCTGTCGAATAGACGCGGCTCTGCATCACCGGGGGCGCCCTGCGCCCGGGCGCTCCCCGGCTTTTTGAAAAAATCCGTCCGGGACCGGGATAGCCGGAGGAGGGGCGACCTTTCCCAATACGCTCAAAGGATGTGTGGGCCGGATTGTTCCTTCAGACACTGATAACGGGCCTCTCCATAGGAGGCATCTACGCCCTGATGGCGGTGGGGTACTCCCTCGTCTTCAGCGTGCTCAACTTCAGCAACTTCGCCCACGGGGCGGTCATCATGCTCGGCGCCTACGTGGGGCTTGCCCTGGCGACGAAGCTCAGCCTGGGATTCGGCCTCGTCCTCGCGGGAAGCATCGCGGGCGCGGGGATCATCGCCGTTCTCAACGAACGGCTCGCCTATTCGAGCCTCCGCAGGCGGAAGGCTCCCTCCCTGTACCTCATGATCAGCGCCATGGGGTGCGCCGTGTTCCTCGAGAACCTTGTCTACGCCACTATCGGCTCCAGGTTTTACGCCTTTCCCGAGTTCTTCGCCCGGCAGGTGATCTCCGTCGGGGGAAGCAGCGTCAGCCTTCTCGACGTGGGGGCCTTCCTCTTCGCCCTCGCGGCCATTATGGGGCTTCACCTTTTCATTACCCGCACCCGCACCGGGATCGCCATCCGGGCCGGTGTCTCCGACATGACCATGTGCTCCCTCATGGGAGTTGACCTGGACAGGCTCATCGCCATCGTCTTCCTTCTCGCCGGGGGGTTCGCCGGCGTGGCGGGAGTCTTCCTGGGCATAAAATACCTCGTGTACCCCACCATGGGATGGGTCACCAACAAGGCCTACATCGCCGCCGTCATCGGCGGCCTGGGGAGCCTTCCCGGGGCCCTCGCCGGGGGGCTTCTCCTCGGTGTCGTGGAGACCTTCGTCTCCTCCTACGTGTCGAGCGTGATGCGGGATGTGTTCAGTTTCACGCTCCTGATCGCCTTCCTCGTCTGGAGACCCAACGGTCTCTGGGGGCAGGACAGCGAGGAAAAGGTGTAACCATGGACTATATTCTTTCCATTGTGATTCTCGCGTGCATCAACATGATCGCCGTGCTCGGACTCTCCATCTTCACCGGGTTCACGGGGCTTTTCTCCCTTGGCCACGCCGCTTTCGTGGCAGTGGGCGCCTACACTTCGGCGATCCTTACCTACTACTACTACGTTCCCTTCTACCTCGCCCTCGCGGCGGGGGCTGCGGCGGCAGGGCTCGTCAGCTTGGTCATCGG
>JAPXRK010000362.1:0-2520 GCA_033813575.1 Synergistales bacterium | reverse complement strand
TTACGGGGAGGGGCTTGGCTTCCCCCGGATGGAATCCTCGCCTGGAGTGGCTTTTTTTCCCCTCAACGGCGCGTGGCTGAGCCTGTACCCCCGGGATGCACTGGCTGAAGACGCCCGGGTTTCACCGGAGGGCAGCGGGTTTGAAGCCTTCACCCTGGCCCACAACGTCCGGTCCGAGGCGGAAGTGGATGAAGTCATGGCCCGGGCGGTCCGGGCCGGCGCGACGGTGACGAAGATGCCGGAAAAGGTGTTCTGGGGCGGCTACAGCGGCTATTTCAGGGACCCGGACGGTCACCTGTGGGAAGTGGCGTACAACCCCCATTTCTGGGTCGGCCCCCGGGACGACCAGGCCTAAAGAACTGTTCTGAATGGAGGTCCGTTATGGCTGTTCTGAATCCGGTTTTCATGGGACATGGTTCCCCGGAAAATGCGATTGCGGATAACCGGTATTCCCGGTTTCTCAGCACCTATGCGAACAAAATCCCGAAGCCTGAAGCCGTCGTCGTCATTTCGGCCCACTGGCAGACCAGGGGGACGTTCATCACAAGCGGCAGAAACCCCCAGCAGATTTATGATTTCTGGGGATTTCCGGACGAGCTGTACAGGCTCGAATATGCGCCCGGCGGCTCGCCGGAAACGGCGGCCCTGATCGCAGACGCGGGCCTTGGGGTATCCGAAGATCCTGACCGCGGGATCGACCATGCCGCATGGGCCGTGATCAAGCATATGTATCCGGCGAAAGACGTTCCTCTGCTCGAGATGAGTCTCGACGTCAACAAGACTGAAGAAGAGCATTTTGAAATGGGGAAGAGGCTGGCGAAATTCGGTCAAAACGGGATATTGTTCATGGGAAGCGGGAATATGGTCCATAATCTGCGGAACATCAGCTTTAAAGAAAACCAGAAGCCGTTCCCCTGGGCGGTGAAAGCAGACCTCTGGCTGAAGGAAGCCATAGAGAACCATGAGGTTGAGAAGCTCATTCACTACAGGGAGAAAATGCCCGAGTACCGAATGTCCGTTCCGACGGACGAACATTTCCTCCCGCTGCTCTATATCATGGGAATGAGGGCAAAGGGGCAAAGAGCGGGGACGCTGTACGAAGAGATACAGAACGGCAGCATTTCCATGCGGTGCATAGAGATCGGATGAAGGAGCGTTCCGGAGATCCTTCGTCGCAGGAAGTGATCCTCAGGACGACAATCTCTTGAAAGAGGCCGACGGGAAGAAGGAGTTTCCTTATGAGTGCCCATACCGAAGAGTCAAAGAGTCTTTCTTCCGCTGAAATAAAGAACGCCGGGAACACGCGCATTGCTGCCGTTGTTTTCACCGTGATCGTCCTGTCGTTCAGCGGACTGTATCTGCGTTTTGAATGGAACAGGTACAAAGGAATAGCCTCATCGGAGGCCGTCATGCTGGCGGAATCGCTGGAATCCATTCTGCATTCCGAGCATGTCGCAGAGTTGGAAGGCTCTGAAGAAGACCTGGAAAAACCTGAATACATCATGGCAAAGACCGGCCTTGCACGGCTGGCCGGAACAACGAACCCCATCCGTTTCGCCTACATTATGGCGGAACGGGAGGGGCGCATTGTGTTCCTGATAGATTCCGAATCCCCGGATTCACCGGATTACTCCCCTCCCGGCCAGGTGTATGAAGAAGCGGGTGAAGCTCTCCGGTCGGTTTTCAGAACCGGCAGAACGGTGCTTTCCGACCCGCAGGCCGACAGGTGGGGAACCTGGATCAGCGCTCTCGTGCCGATAAAGGATCCGGCCGGCGGAAAAGTCATCGCCGTCCTCGGGATCGACTATTCGGCATCCGACTGGTATGCCCGCCTCTGGAAGCGGATGATCCCGGACGGGATCATCGTGATAAGCCTTCTCCTGCTCTTTTTTGCGTTGCTCCACACCTTGAGGCAGCATTCCGCCCTCAAGTACCTCACAGAAAAACTCGCTCTTGACGAAGCGCTGTATCACAGCGTCTTCGACCAGGCCCCGACCGGAATCGCGATAGTGAACGACAAGAGCTTCGTGTCCAGGTCGGAGTACGGAGAAATGAACATCAACCCCATGTTCGAGCGGATTCTCGGCAGGGAGAGCCATGAGCTGTCGAAGCTGAAGTGGATGGAAATTACCCATCCAGAGGACCTGCAGCCTGACCTGGACAAATTCGGACAGTTCAAAGCGGGCATAATCAAAGGGTATACGATGGAAAAGCGTTTTTTGCGGCCTGACGGATCGAGCGTCTGGACAAACATGAAGGTCTCCCCTCTTCTGGGCGCCGCCGGGAAAAATTCCATGCACCTGTGCCTTCTGGAGGACATATCGGCGCGCAAGGCCGCGGAAGAATCTCTGAAAGAAAGCGAGCGGAGCAAGTCCGTTCTTCTTTCCCACCTTCCGGGCATGGCCTACAGGTGCAGTTATAACCGCGAGTGGACCATGCAGTATGTTTCCGACGGGTGTCTAGAACTGACAGGATATGCCCCGGAAAGCCTGGTCAACAACAGGGACCGGTCTTTCAACG
>JAPXRK010000361.1:0-2524 GCA_033813575.1 Synergistales bacterium | reverse complement strand
CTGCACGTTCTCCGTGATGGACGCCACACGGGTGATCACTCCGTCGATGACGGCCTTCGTCTCCCCGGCACGGGCGACAAGCTCCCGGATCTTCTCCGCGCTTCCCTTCTGGTCCGCCAGGGCCTTGTCCGTCTTGCCCGAGATCTCGCCGATGACCTTGCCCACTTCGGAAGCGGCACGGTTCGACTCCTCAGCGAGCTTCCGCACTTCCTCCGCCACCACCGCGAAGCCCCGTCCCGCCTCGCCGGCACGGGCAGCCTCGATGGCCGCGTTCAGCGCCAGAAGGTTCGTCTGGTCGGCGATCTGGGTGATGGTGTTCACGAATCCCGTGATCCCGGACACCGACTTCGCAAGCTCCGTCACGGCCGCGCTGACCTGGCCGCCCGCCCCGGAGACGTCTTCTATCAGGGAGCTCATTTCGTCCAGGGCCTTTCCGCCCTTCTCCGCCGCAAGGGAGATCTCCTGGGCCTGCTCGCCCGATTCGGCGGCCGCCTTGGCCCCCGCCTGGGACGCGCTTGCCACTTCCTCCACTCCGGCGTTGGCTTCCTCGATGGCGCTCACCGTGTCATGGGTGTTCTTCGACACTTTCCCCACGAGGTTGATCACTTCCTGCACCGAGGCGCTGCTCTGTTCCGACGCGGCGCTCATGTCCTCCGCCCGGGCAAGAACCTTCGAGGCGCTCTCGAGAATCTCCCTGACCGTCCCGGCGGTCCCCGAGATCATCCGGTTCACCGCGTCGGCCACGTTCCGGATTTCCTCGATGGACGTGTCCGCCTCCACGGAGGCGGTGAGGTCTCCGGTCTCGGCCACGTACCGGGCCCGCTCGGCGGCTGCCCGGAGGGGCCGGGCGAGGCTCCTGGAGAAGAGGACGACCACGATGGAGGCCACCACGAGGACGGCTATGATGCCTATGTAGACCGCCCGGCGCATGGCTCCTTCCGCGGAGAGGGACTCGGCCGTGGTCGCCGCCGCGGCGGCGATATACCCGTTGGTGAGGCCCTGGAAGGCCATGGTCTTCTCTTCTCCCTCGTAGACATAGGAGAACCGGCCGCTCTTCTGCGTCAGGAACTGGTCGGCGAAGGGAGCGAGAGAGCCCCCGGACACCTCCCGGATGGTGGGACCGTCGAACTTCAGGGTGGGGTGGTGGAGGAACCGGAGCTCCCTGTTCATGAGGAAGGCGTATCCCGTGTCGTAGACCTTCACCGCGTTCAGCGTCTCATGGACGAAGGCGAAGTCGAAGGAAATGCCCACCACGGCTGCCGTCTGGTCGCCCATCTTCACCGGCATGGTGTAGAGCACCTCGTCGAAGCCTTCTTCAGCTTTCCTGAGGTCGCCCCAGTATTCTCCGCCGGAGTCAAGAGGCGTCCAGAACCAGGCCGTTTCGGGGTTTTTCCTGTCGATGAGCTCCGCCGGGCCGGCACCTACGGAGTCCATGTAGACATACAGGGATTTTTCGTCGGCCCTCCGGAAACCCACCATGAATACGCTCTTTGTCCCGAAATGCTCCGGGTTGAAGACGATGAAGAGGCTCCGCGCGTGAGGGGACTGCACGCCCAGGTCGTTGATGAACTTCCCGTTCTGGGCGCCGAACTGGCGGACCACCACTTCGCCCACGTCAGGGTTGAGCATCTGGGGGGTGAAGCGGGTGGTGACCAGGGCCGAAAGTGCCTGGAGCATGCCCTCGAAACTGTTGAAGGTCGCGTCCAGCTCGTGGGCGAGGCCGTTTGCCAGGGATTTCTCGTAATCATCCACCACGGCGTTGAGGCCGCTGCTCCCGGCGTTCATAGAGTAAAACCCGATGCCTCCCACCGAAAGGACCAGAAGGGAAAGCACCACGAGAAGAATGCGGGCGCCAAGTCGGTTCAGTTTCACAGCTCCATCCCCTTTTGCACGATTTTGGAAAAAGCGTAACCCTGAAAAAATTGTACCCTTTCTCCTACCGGGGAACAAGGCCTGTTGATTCTCCGGCAATTCTGAACCGTGCAACGGACTTCTGCATCTCCTCCGACAGGCTCACAAGTTCCTCCGCCGCCTTCGCGATGGATTCCGTCACCCGCCCCTGCTCCTCCATGGAACGGTTGATGTTCTCCACCTGCTCGCCGATGTCAGTCCCGGCACGGGCCACGTGGTCCATCCCCGCCGTCATCTCCTCCGCGCTCGCAGACTGCTCCTGCATCGTCGCCGCTATGGACTGCACGTTCTCCGTTATGGAGCCCACTTTCAGAATCACGTCGTTGATCACGTTCTGGGTCTCCTTCGCCATGCCCACGAGCTCCCGGATGTGCTCCACGCTTCCCTTCTGGTCCGCCAGGGCCTTGTCCGTCCTGCCCGAGATCTCGCCGATGACCTTGCCCACTTCGGCCGCCGCACGGTTCGACTCCTCGGCGAGCTTCCGAACTTCCTCCGCCACCACCGCGAAGCCCCGTCCGGCCTCGCCGGCCCGGGCGGCCTCGATGGCCGCGTTCAGCGCCAGAAGGTTCGTCTGGTCGGCGATCTGGGTGATGGTGTTCACGAATCCCGTGAT
>JAPXRK010000360.1:0-2543 GCA_033813575.1 Synergistales bacterium | reverse complement strand
GAATTTCCTTCATCCCTGTACTCATCGGCCTTTTTGCCGTTTCCCAGGTCTTCATCACCGTGGAAAAAGAGGTCAAGGAGCTCGGAGGGGTGAAACAGGCGATTTCGGGGCTCACCATCAGCCTGAAGGACCTGTTTTCCGTGTCGGGCACCATTACCCGCTCCTCCATTATCGGCACTCTCGTGGGCATTCTCCCCGGAGCCGGCGCCACCATGGCTTCCTTCATCAGTTACAATGAGGCCCGGAGGTGGTCGAAGACACCGGAGAAGTTCGGCAAGGGATGCCTCGAAGGCATCGCCGCCCCGGAATCAGCCAATAACGCCGCAACCGGCGGAGCCATGGTTCCCCTGCTCTCCCTGGGTATCCCCGGATCGGAAACAACGGCGGTTCTCGTCGGTGCGTTCATGATCCAGGGACTCCGTCCCGGTCCTCTGCTCTTCAATGAAAACCCGGAACTGGTCTACGGCCTTTTCGCCGGCATGATCCTGGCCAACGTCGCCTTCTTCATCCTCGGAATGCTGGGTGCCCGGCTTTTCTCCCAGGTCACGAAGATCCCCAACCGGGTGCTCGTGCCCATGATCCTCATCCTGGCCACCATAGGATCCTTCGCCGAGAACAACAGCCTCTCCGACGTGTTCCTCATGTTCTCCTTCGGTGTGGTTGGATACTTCATGAGGAAGTTCGAATTCCCGGTGGCCCCCCTTGTGCTGGCCCTGGTCCTCGGTCCCATGGCGGAGAGCAACTTCCGGAGGGGACTCATCATCTCCGCCGGTGACTGGACCACCTTCTTCACCCGCCCCATTTCCCTCGTGTTCCTCGCGCTGGGATTCGCCACGCTGATCATGCCCTTCATCCGCATGATCAGGGACCACAGAAAAACGAGAGAGGTTCCCCCGTCCGTCTGAGTGTGCCTGCGGCGGGCAGAAGCAGCTTCATAGAAAAAGAGAAAGGGTGCAGGTCAATGACAGTCATCAACAAGGAAAAATGTGTCGGATGCAAAACGTGCATCAAGTACTGCACAGTGGACGCAATCCACTATAATCCCGGGGAGAAGAAGTGTTACGTGGACCAGTCCAGGTGCACGGAGTGCTACGTGTGCGTCCGACAGAAAGTCTGTCCCGTGGGGGCCATCGAGACGGTGGAACTCGATAATTTCTTCAAGCAGTTCCAGCACGTCATGAGCGATCCCGTGGAGAACCACGGCGTCACCGGAGTCACGGGACGGGGCACCGAGGAAGTGAAGACCAACGACGTGAGCGGCCGGGTGAAGAAGGGCTTCGCTGGCTTCTCCATCGACATGGGGCGCCCTGGCCTTGGCGTCTATCTCCGGGATGCCGAAAAGGTGGCCATGGCCATGGCCGCCGCGGGACTCACCTTCGAACCGCCCGAGACCACGCCCCTTTCCGCCCTCATGACGGACATGAAGACAGGCAGGCTCGACGACGCCTGTCATGACTACCACCTTCTCTCCGTGATCATCGAAGGGAACTGCCCCCTGGAGAAGACAGCCGATGTGTTCCGCGCCCTGCAGAAGGTAGAAAAAGAGATCGACACCGTCTTCTCCGTGGGGCTCATCCTCCGGGTGGATGAAAACGGAGAGAACCCTGTTCTCAAGGAGCTCGACGCCCTGGGTATCCCCCAGCCCCACCGCGGCAAGGTGAATGTCGGCCTCGGCAGACCCCTGAGCACACTGTAGAACAGAGAAGAGAGAACGGGAGGAAACGCGGAAATGACACACTCACTGCACAGATCGGGGGACCTCGAGTCCCAGAAGAAGGATTTCAACTGGTTCATGTACCAGACCAAGGGCGTGAACGACAAGAACATCAGGGACAAGGCCCTCGAGTTCATCGCCACCGCCGAGGCCTGGCATTCCGAGAACTGGGGCGATGTGAAGACCGGGCCCCTTACCAGGTTTTCCAGCGAAGAGATCAGGAAGAACATCAGCGACAAGTCACGCATCAGGGGCGTCTTCACAAGCAGGGAGCAGGTGGTGGGCTTCCTGAAGGACATCAAGGCGAAGGACCTCGGCATGTCGGTGGTCATCACCGGGGTGCTCTCCGAGGTGCTTCCCGCCTGCAAGGAAGCCGGGGTGACCCCCCACTCCATCAATTACTCCCTGGGCGTATGGGGCAACAAGAGCCGCCTCCCCGACGACGACACCCTGTCAATCACCACCATGTGCGGCCACCACATGATCCCGCCCAAGTTCGTGGAAGACGTCCAGAAGCAGGTGGACAAGGGAAAGATCACCGCCGAGGAGGGTGCGGAAAAACTCTCCAACTTCTGCTACTGCGGCATCTTCAACCAGATCCGCTGCGCCGAGATCCTGAACATCGTCTCGGAGAAGAAAAAGCGGGACACCGCCGGAGCCTGATCAGAATCACCCCCCCTTCCCGCAGCACGGGAAGGGGGGGTTTTTTTTCCTCCTTTCCCCCGGATGCCGGGGGAAAGGAGGACGGGACGGAGTATAATCTGCTTACAATTTCAAACGGAGGTGCCTGATAACCATGCAGTTCATTTCGACGGAAAGCGCTCCCCGG
>JAPXRK010000359.1:0-2544 GCA_033813575.1 Synergistales bacterium | reverse complement strand
CCCAGGGGAAGCCCTCCGCCGATACCCTTCCCCATGGTCACAATATCCGGTTCCAGGCCGTAATGTTCGAAGCAGAAAAATTTCCCCGTCCTTCCAAGTCCCGCCTGGATCTCATCGGCAACCACAAGGACGCCTTTCTCCCGCTGCAGGGCCTTGGCCGCTTCCGCCAGCTCTTCAGGAATGGGGAGGACCCCGCTGTTCCCCTGGATGCACTCGAGAAAAACGGCGGCAACATCGTAGGCCTCCGCGAAGTCGAGGAGCATGCTTCCGTTCAGAGGGAGAAACACGCAGCCCGGAACCAGCGGTTCAAAGGGTTTTCTCATGGAAGGCCCCCATGTGATCGAGAGCGCTCCCATGGTACGCCCGTGGAAATTCCCTTCGAAAGAGACCACAACCCCTTTCCGGTGCTTTCTGACAGCCTTGAGGGCAGCCTCGTTTGCCTCGGCGCCCGAATTGGAGAAGTAGACCTCTCCGGGTCGTCCCGTCTTCGATACAAGGGTCTCCGCCATTTTCGCCGCGTCGGGATCGAGGAAATAATTTGAGAGATGGGTGAACCGCGACGCCTTGTCCGCTATCGCCCGGACCACGTCAGGGTGGCTGTGCCCGAGGGGCAGAACCCCGATCCCCGAATATCCGTCGAGAAACATCCCCCTGTCGGTGTAGAGCCGAATGCCCTCGGCACGCTCCACTGAAAGTCCGCTGGGCGAGTACACAGGAGCGAGCATGGCCGTCATTCCACCAGACCGAACTCTTCGACGAGCGCCCGAAGGGCTTCTTCGCCGTCGTCCCTGGAAACAAGGGCTGAGATCTTGATCTCCGAAGTCGTGGTACCGAGCATGTTGATGCCTTTCCGGTCCAGGGCGGAGAAAAAGCGCGCCGCGACTCCGGGGGCGGATTTCATGCCGACTCCCACGGCAGACACCTTGGCCACGTTCCTGTCTGCGGAAACGGACCAGCCTTCCCAGGGCGCGAGGCTTTCACGAACTGTCTCCAGAACAGTCTTTTCCGTAGCATCCACAACTGTGAACGTGAGATAGGAATGGCCGTTTTCATTGACGGTTGAGATCATGTCAACGTTTACCCCTTTTCCGGCAAGCCCGGAAAAAAGGGTGCTCATGACCGATGCCGACCTGGGAAGACGGGAAATATTCACACGGGTCTGGTTGCTGTCAGTGGTCACGCCCGATACAACCGGCTGTTCAAGCCATTCGGGAAGGGAATTCACTACATGGGTCCCCCTTTCATCGGAGAAGGTGGAGGCACAGTAAAGGTCCACCGAGTATTTTTTCGCTATTTCCACAGCCCTGGAATGGAGTACTTTCGCACCCAGGGAGGAAAGTTCCAGCATTTCGTCGTAGGTAATATATTCGAGTTTGCGTGCTCCACTGCACCTGTTCGGGTCGCATGTGTACACTCCCGCCACGTCGCTGTAAATCTCACAGCGGCAGCCGCATTTTGCCGCTATGGCAACGGCTGAGGTGTCTGATCCGCCCCTGCCGAGGGTTGTGACATCGCCCTCCTGAGTGATGCCCTGAAATCCTGTGACCACGAGCACATTTCTCCGGTTGAGCTGGGTTTTCAGCTTGTTCAGGTTCAGGTCCATGATCCGTGCGTTCGTGAAACCACCGGTGGTGGTCATTCCAAGCTGAAAGGCATTGTAGGAGAGGGCCTGTATTCCCATATCGCAGAGTGCCATGGCGAGGAGGGCCGACGTCACCTGCTCTCCTGTAGAGAGAAGCATATCAAGCTCCCTGGGAGATGGTTCCGGTGATACCTGCTCTGCCAGGGCTATAAGTGAATTTGTGGTCTTTCCCATGGCCGAGACAACTACCACGAGTTTTTCACCCCGGTCAACCCTTTGTTTGATCCTTTCAGCCACACCCCTGATCTTTTCAGGAGTGGCAACTGACGATCCGCCATATTTCTGTACGATCACTTCCGGTCCTCTCCTCTGCCGCTTTCCCGGGCTACTTGAGATTCCGGAGATCCTGCACGATCTCCGTCTTCGATTCTGTCTTTTCGTCCACTTCCTTGATGATTCTCGCGGGAGAACCTGCAACCACCGTCCTCGGAGGTACGTCCTTCGTCACTATTGCGCCGGCGGCTACCACTGCTCCTGCCCCGATGCGGACCCCTTCAAGGATGACCGCGTTGGCTCCGACAAGGACCCTGTCTTCGATGATCACGGGCACGGCACTGGGAGGTTCGATGACCCCCGCAACAACGGCCCCTGCCCCGATGTGGCAGTCGGCACCGATCTGTGCCCTGCCTCCAACGACGGTATTCATGTCGATCATGGTCCGTTCGCCGATCACCGCGCCTATGTTGATCACCGCGCCCATCATGACCACGGCGCCCTTCCCCACGTCCACCATATCCCGTATGACTGCCCCGGGCTCGATTCGCGCTTCATATTTCGTGAGGTCCGCCAGGGGAACAGCAGAATTCCTGGCCGACGTTTCAACGTGGACCGACCTGATCTTCGCGGCATTCTCCCCGAGGATCCTCTCTATTTCCGACCTGTCTCCCGAGAGGACCCCGAAA
>JAPXRK010000358.1:0-2545 GCA_033813575.1 Synergistales bacterium | reverse complement strand
GTTATCGACCTTGACGCGAACGGAGTTGCCTCCGGCACGGCGGACGTTTTTGTCCGCAACGGCTGGGTCGCCTTTTTCTTTCCCGGCGGGACGCCTACGGATGATGCCATTGCCCGCCTTGCGGCGGAATTGTTCCCCGGAATGCGGTTCCAGAACGGAAACGCCTCTTTCGTCCCCATTAAGTACGGGTGGAAGATCACCCTTCCCTCCGAACCCAGGCAGTCCATCGTGAGCGGAGGGGCCATGCTCGTTCCCTTCTCCGGGGCGACGCCGTCGTGGCTCGGGGAGCTGGGACGAACCTCCGGAGAATACCGGATGCGGTTCCCCTTCGTGATGGAGCAGAGCTTCATCCTGAAACTGCCCCCGAAATCCGACGTGGTCATGATGCCTTCGACGGTGAACAGGGCGCTCGACAGGGTAAAATACGAGGAATCCGTGTACCACAACAGGCGGCGGAACACCCTCACCGCCGGAGCGAAAATAGTCCTCAGTACGGACGCGGTAAGCGACAGCGTGGGAAGAAGCCTGGCCGAGTCGGTCCAGCGGTGGATGGCCTATGCCTCCAGGACTCTTCCCCTGCGGGTTAAATAGTCTCAGAGATTTCGTGGAGGTGGCGGTGTATGGGTGATGTTACGGCAACCCTTCGGCAGATCGTCGAGGGAGCCCTTCGGGAGGTCGCGGCGGAAAAGGGTCTTACCGTCTCCGGGCTGCCCGGGATTGTGTTCGAAAAACCGAAGCGGGAAAACCAGGGAGACCTTTCCACCAACTGCGCCATGCAGATGAGCAGGCATTTCGGGGAAAATCCCCTGGCGCTGGCCGAAAAAATAGTGGCCCGGCTGTCCTCCGACCCGTATCTGGAGAAGGTCGAGACGGCGGGACCGGGGTTCATCAACTTCTTCCTCTCGTCCAGGTGGATGGGGGAGGCCCTTGCCGAGATCCTCAATCGGGGGAAAGCCTACGGTTCATCAAATCTCGGCGGAGGCAGACGGGTCCAGGTGGAGTTCGTGAGCGCCAACCCCACGGGTCCCCTGCATGTGGGGCACGGACGTGGCGCCGCCGTGGGCGACATCATCGCAAGTATCCTGAAGTTCACCGGCTGGGATGTGCAGCGGGAGTACTACATCAACGACGCGGGGCTCCAGATGGATATCCTCGGCCGCTCAACCCAGGCGCGCTACTTCGAGATTGCCGGATGTCCGGAGAAAGCCCCCTTCCCGTCGGACGGCTACAAGGGCGGCTACATCTACGACATTGCCGGAGCGGTCCGGGAGCGTGAAGGAGACCGGTTTCTCTCCCTCCCTCCGGAGGAGAGCCTTCCCTTCTTCAAGACCTTCGCCGCCGACACCGTCCTTGCCACGATCAAGAAGGACCTTGCCGACTTCGGGGTGTCCTTCGACGTGTGGTTCTCCGAGAAGAGCCTGTATGAGCGGGACCTTGTCCCCTCCGCCATGGAAACCCTGAAAACTCATGGATTCGCTTTCGAGCAGGACGGCGCCCTCTGGTTCAAGTCGACGGACTTCACCGACGAGAAGGACAGGGTGCTCATCCGAAGCAACGGCGTCCCGACCTACTTCGCCTCCGACATCACCTACCACAAGGAGAAGTTCGACAGGGGCTTCGACAGGGTCATCGACATCTGGGGTGCGGACCATCACGGGTACGTCCCCAGGATGAAGGCGGGGGTGGAATCCCTCGGGAGAAACCCGGAAGACCTGGACGTCCTTCTCATCCAGTTCGTGAACCTTCTCCGGGACGGCCGGCAGGTGGCCATGTCCACCCGCTCGGGAGAGTTCGTCACCCTCCGGGACGTGATGGACGAGGTCGGCGTGGATGCCACCAGGTTCTTTTTCGTCATGCGCCGGAGCGACTCCCATCTTGACTTCGACCTCGAACTGGCGAAGCAGACGTCCAACGACAACCCGGTCTATTATGTCCAGTATGCCCACGCCAGGATATGCAGCGTGCTCCGGGAAGCGGAAGCCCGGGGGATCGCCGTGCCTTCGGGAGCGGATGTCCCGGAGGGGATTTTCGCCTCCGACGAGGAGAAGAAGCTTCTTTCCCGGCTCGCCGATTTCCCGAAGGAGGCTGAAAAGGCCTCGAAGGACCTGGCCCCCCACATCCTGGTGAACTACGTGTCGGACCTGGCAGGCGACTTCCACTCCTTCTACAACGCCCACAGGGTGCTCGGCGAGGAGGAGCCGGTCATGAAGGCCCGCCTGCTCCTGGTCAAAGCGGCCGGCACGGTCATTTCCACCGTCCTCGGTCTCCTCGGCGTGGCGGCACCGGAGAGGATGTAATGTGCTCCGGCTCAGGTGGATACTCCTCGCTGCCGCGGTGTCCCTCTTCACGGCGATAATGGGGACGGCCTACTTCCTTGAATTGCGGAAGATCGGCCGGCTCACGTCGCTGGCGGATGAAAGGATGGCGGTGCTTGTCTCCATGAGCCGGTCGGTCCAGGAGCTCAGGGAAAAGGTGGCCTTTTACGGCACGCCCGAGGGGGTGGCCCACTTGGCGCGGGAGCAGTACAACCTCTCTTTTCCTGGAG
>JAPXRK010000357.1:0-2550 GCA_033813575.1 Synergistales bacterium | reverse complement strand
GGATGGGGTACGTCCGTCCCTGGGGGTCGTGGGTCATTTCGTAGGAGCTGTTGATTTTGCTCGCGATAGTCTGCAGCGTGTCCTCGGGGGCCACTTCGATAGTGGCCGTCCGGACGCCCACCGTCAGCGTGAAGGTGGTATTTTCCGTCAGGCCTTCTCCGGCCATGGTTCCCAGCACGGGGCGCCCCGTCTTCGATGTATAGGTTGCGGTGACGGGATCCGTCATGAGCTGCCTTATCTGGGACTTGGTCTGCCAGAGCATGGAATTGCCGTGCAGCAGGCCGAACTTCTTGTAAAAGTCGTCGTTCTTGTACTGGTCGTCCTTCTCGGAACTGGAAGCGGTCGAAGACTCGCTCAGGCGGATGTTGATCCAGTCCATGAGGTCGTTGTAATAGGTCACGTAGTCCTGGATGCCTGTCACCGCCTGCTCGGCGTCCTGGGTAATGTCCATGACCACCGATCCGGGTCCGTTGACGGTAAGCTCCACGCCCTCGATGAGATCGTTCATCTGGTTCGACGACCTGGTGACGGTAAGCCCGTCGATCTTGATCTCGGCATCCTGGGCTGCGAGGTAGTGGTCCGCCGAGTCGTCGTCCAGCTTCAGGAGTGAGAGCAGGTCCGCGTCTCCGTCGATGCTGAAGACGTTGGAGTTTACCGTGTAGGATACCTCGTAGGATGTTCCCGTCGCGGGCCCGTGTCCCGCAATCCAGGTGATCTCGTCGCTTCCCGGGTCCACTGTGAAGTCCGTCCCCTCAACATATGTCACCGTTCCAGCCGTTATGGCCAGCGTTCCGTTCGACGGCGCGTCCTTGGCGACTGTGAACCCCAGCTTGTCGGTGGTACCGCTGCCCCTGGTGAGGGTGCTCTTGTCGGTGGTCTCTCCCAGGCCTGTATTGGCGCTCTTGATGATCAGCCGGTTGTCGATCACCGATGCGGTGATGCCGAGACTTTCCCCGTAGGCTTCACCGGTGGCGGGGTCGATGGTGATGTCCTTTGCGTCGTTGATCTTCTGGGCTATGGTGGTGAGGGAATCGGTGGTGTTGACCAGAATTTCCGCCCTGCGGCCGCCCACGTTGATGTAAAATTTCTGCGAGGCGGCAAGCCCCGCGTCCCCCACAGTGGTCTCAATCCTCTCACTGAACCGGCTTTGGGCGACGGCCTTCTGGAGGACCTCGATCTCGTGCCGGCTGACGGCGGCGTCGGCGGATACGGTGGCAGTCACCACGCTCTCCGCGTTCACCCCGGAAAGAACCGAGAACTCCGCTGTCTTGGCATTAAAGGTGGATGCCAGTTTGAGGGGCGAAAGGGTATTCCGGACGCTTTTCATGGAGGCGGAAAATTCGTTGAACAGGCCGATCTTCAGTTCCAGGGTATCCTGCTTTTCTATCAAGGGTTCCTGGGACTTCCGGGCGTTCTCGAGCAGCTTGTCCGCCATGCTCCCCCAGTCGATGCTGGAGGAAATGCCGGGTATTGAAAAAGTGGACTGGTAATCACCCATGAAACCATCTCCCTGAAAAAAAGGGTATAGTGCTTCCCTTTCTTATCGGCTGAAGAGGTGGACGTCTTAAACGTTCCGGTTCGGGCGCCGGTCATGATACAATGGCTTTCCGGGAATACCCCTGCCTGACGGAGCTTTTTTGTTCTGGCGGCGGGGATGCAGGGAAAACCCACGCAGGGAGGGCTGCATATGAAAGTATATCTTGACGGTGAAGAGATCGCCTTTCCGGAAAACAGCCCGTCAAAAGGGGATCTGCTCGCGTCCGTGAAGGAAACCCTCGGCAGGAAAGCCAGGCTCATCCGCTCCATCGAGGTTGACGGGGCGGAACTGGACGAGGAAGGGTTCCTCGCGCTGTCCGGCGGAGCGGAAGCCCGGTTCGAGGGCCGGCCGGTCCGTGACTTCCTGGCGGAGACGCTGGCCGACGCATCGGAATACCAGAAACGGCTCGCAGCGGGCCTCTCCCGGGCCGCCGACCACCTCGAGGCGGATCGGACGGGCGAGGGGCTCGAACTTGTCGGGAAAGCGGCGGAAGGAATCGGGTGGGTCCTCCAGGTGATCCACAACAGCCAGCTTCTTCTTGGGTTGGACGACGGCGAAGTGGGGAGCGGCGGACTCGGTGAAATCAAGACGGCCCTTCTTTCGGAACTCGAGAATGCCTCCCGTTCGGTTGAGGAGGGCAAACCTCTCGAACTGGCCTACACCCTTCGGTCGGGCATTCTCCCCCGCATCGAAAGCCTCGGCGGGTACATCGGCGCCCTGAGGGACATCGGGGACAGCACCGTCCAGTAATGAACCGGGCGGTTTTCCTTGACCGCGACGGTACGCTCATCGAAAATATCCCCTACCTCTCCGACCCCTCGTCGGTGAGACTGTTGTCCGGTGCCTCTGAAGCTCTCATAAAGCTGCGCTCCATGGGATTTCTGCTCGTGGTGGTCACAAACCAGAGCGGCGTCGCCAGGGGCTGTTTCTCTGAATCGGTCCTCCCCGAAATCCACGGCCGTATCGGTGAACTGCTCCGCCGTGAAGGAGCCGGGGTAGACGCCTTCTACTAC
>JAPXRK010000356.1:0-2557 GCA_033813575.1 Synergistales bacterium | reverse complement strand
TCGCCAGCGCGGGCGCCGTCCCAGAAGTGCTGCGTCTCCGGGGATCAGTCCGAGTCCGGGGAACGATCCGTTTTCAAGCCCCTTTTCGCACAGAAGCTGCATTCCGAGACATATGCCGAGGAGTGCCCCTCCGCATTTTGCCCATTCCGTGAGCCTGGAGCCCCAGCCTGAAGACGAGAGACGTTCCGATGCCGGCCCGTATGCGCCTACGCCGGGAAGCACTGCGAGGGAGAATTCCCCGGTCAGCTCATCGGGAGAGGAGAGGAGCCGCGCATCTTCCCCCAGCCTTTCAAAGGCGCGTATCACGTTCCCTGTGTTGCCTACCTGGTAGTCGACTACGGCTATCATACCAGGGTCCCCTTCGTGCTCTGCAGTGCTTCTGCGGGTGAAAAGGCTTCCCTGAAGGCTCTGCCGGCGCCTTTGAACAGTGCCTCGGCAAGGTGATGTGCATTGTCGCATGCCAGTGCCTGTGCGTGGAACGTTATTTTCCCTTCCCTGCAGAAGGCTTTCCAGAACTCCGGAACCAGCTCCAGGTCGAAATCTCCGCACCGTTCGACCGGAAACTCTCCCTTCCATTCGAATTGTCCCCTTCCGCTGATATCCACTGCCGCCAGGACAAGTGATCCGTCCATGGGAATCGCGCACCAGCCGTACCGTTTCACCGGACGCTCAGATCCCGCCTGCAGGAATGCCCTTCCGAGCAGGATCCCAACGTCCTCGGCGAGATGGTGATAATCCACCCGTTCATCCCCTGAAGCCTGCACTTTCAGACCGACCCCGGCGTGGAACGCGAACAGTTCGAGCATATGGGAAAGAAAGCCGCATGAGATTTCAATATCCGCCTGCCCGCCTCCGAGAGAGAGTTCGACGGAGACTTTGGTTTCTTTTGTTTTTCTTTCGATTTTCACAGTCATGGTCGTGTCCCCTCCGTTGCCTCCTCAATTTTCTTTGCCACTGACTGCACCTCGTCCCATCTCAGGGCGGTGCTTTTCCTGCTTGCCACGAGTCTGAGCGAAATGTCACACACGTGTTCCAGGACCTCCAGGCTGTTTGCCTTCAATGTTCCCCCTGTCTGCACAATATCGAGGATACAGTCACTCAGCCCGAGCTTCGGCGCAAGTTCGATGGACCCGTGGAGATGGATGATGTCCACCTGGGCTCCCCGGGCTGAAAAGTGCCCGTCCGCAATACGGGGATATTTCGTGGCGACCTTGAGCCACATCAGTTCCGAAGCGTGCCCGCGGAACCTGGGGGCCAGGGATTTCGGCCCAGCGACCACCACCCTGCACCGTCCTTTTCCCGTATCGAACAGCTCGACCACCGGCATGGCACTCTCAAGCAGAACATCTCCGCCTGCAAATGCGAGGTCCGCTGTCCCGTAGCTCACATACAGGGGGACATCGGACGGCTTGGCGAGGATATACCTGAAATCCCCGTCCTCGATGACAAGCTTCCTCCCCGGTGACGAAAGCCCGCTGCATGGAAGGCCTGACGCTTCAATGATGCCTGCCGCATCTGCAAAAACCCGCCCTGTGGGCAGCGCTATCGTCAGCATGACCTGTCTCCCGTTCCCTGAGAAAGAGTATGGGACGAACCGGAAGCAAGATCGACCCACGCCCGGCACCCTCTTTTTTCTGCGGCGTCCAGTGAGGCCGCTTTATCCGCAGTCCAGCTCATCTCTATTTTCGTTCCTTCCGATGTGATTTTTCTCGCCCTCATCAATGCTTCTTCCGTCTTAAGCCCTCCGGACCACACCATTACCGGTGCGCACGTGGAGTGGAAACGGGACAGGGAGGCTGTTTGCTCCAGGTCAAGGGCGAAGCCCACAGCCTGGCCTCTGAGGCCGCATGTAGACAGAAGCCGATCGTACCGTCCCCCTCCTCCGAGGCTCCTCCCCGATTCTCCCGAATAAATGTCGAATACAGGCCCGCTGTAGTATCCCAGGTCGCGGACAAGTGAAAGGTCTATGGAAATGCGGTTCTCATATCCGAGCCCCCCGAGGGTGGATACCATGGACTTCAGCGGCGAAAGCGGCGACCCTTTCCCCCAGAGCTTTTCCGCATCCCCGAGGACGGAAAGTCCTCCCCTGAGCCGTGGTATTTCCTCGAGTATCCTCCGGTAAAAATCAGGAATATCTCCGTCCTCCAGAAGGGAATAATATTCCGGCAGCGCTCCCTTTCTCAGTGCCTCCGCAAGATTACCGGCGGTGCTTGTGTCCACCGAGGCCACTGCACGCTGAAGGAACGTCGAGTCTCCGAGGACGATGGTCGTCCGCCCCAGGCCGAGTGAGTCCAGAACGGAAAGAAGAAGGGCGAGTATCTCTGCTTCACCCCCTGTTTCTTCCCAGCCGAGAAACTCTGCGCCGATCTGGAAGGATTCAATGGATGTCTTCGGCGGCCGGGGTTTCATGTATATCCTGTCGCAGTAGCAGATCCGGAGAGGACGTTCCTCGGGTGAGTAGTGGGTCGCAAGATAGGCCACCGTGGCGAGGGTGATGTCGCCCCGCAGACAGCAGGGCTCTCCATAGGGAGTATTCACTGCTACCAGCCGTGACCTG
>JAPXRK010000355.1:0-2571 GCA_033813575.1 Synergistales bacterium | reverse complement strand
ATACACCGCTGGAGTATTCGCTGAACCCCACCTTCGGGGAGGACGGCGGCGTCGAAACGGTCTTCTGCTCCATGCGGGCTGTTCCGTAAGTCCTGAAGGGCGGCGGGCCATGGACGACCTGCGAATGGCGAACCTTGAGAAACTTGTGAAGGAGGTCGACCATTTCCTCGTCTCAGCGCAAAAATCCGGTGTGCTGCCCACGGAGGACAGGGACGGGTCATGGAAGCTCCACGTCTCCGATGATTCCATGTCGGCGTGGCTGGAAACCTATCCTTCCGTCGGCCGGGGAGCTCCGCTGGACCCCTGGGAGATCATCGACGCCATCGAGGAAACGGGAGTTCTTCACCTGGACCGGGAAAAGGTCCGCATCATCGTGGAACGCTGCAACGGCGGAGGCGAGACAACGGGGGAAGATGCCCTCGTGGCGTCCGGCACCCTTCCCCAGAGTCCCGTGGAGGGGACCATCGATTTTCTTGTGCCCTTCGAAAAGGTCAGGCTGATCGACGAAAACGACGAACGGTCCGTAGACTGGAAAAAACTCTGGACCATTCCCACGGTCCATGCCGGAACGGTTATCGCCCGGATCCACCCTCCCCGGGAAGGAACGGCCGGGATTGACATCTACGGTATTTCAGTCCCGCCGCCCCATACCGCCCCTTTCAGGGTGACCTACGGCGAAGGGGTCATCGTCTCCGCGGAGAACGGAGTGACGGAAGTCCTCACCGCCCGGGACCTGGGCCAGCCCGTGTTCCGCGGCGGAGAGCTCGACGTTCTTCCCGTCCTTGTAGTCGACGGCGACGTCAACACGATATCCGGGGACATCGACTTCATAGGCTCCGTCATCGTTCCGGGGTCCGTGACCGAGGGCTTTTCCGTGAAGGCGGGCCGGGATGCGGCTGTTTCGGGTTCCGTCTTCAACGCCTGCGTCGAAGCCGCCGGCAGCTGCATCATCCAGGGCGGGATCGTTGGCGAACACAGCGAGGTCAGGGCAGGAGAGGATATCCGGGCGGGATTCGTGGAATACGGCCTTCTGATCTCGGGAAACACCATTGAAATTTTAGGGTACACCCTCTTTGCCGCACTGGAGGCAAGGCAATCCGTCATGGTGCAGGGGAAGAACAGGCGGGGAATCATCGGCGGCGTCACCACCGCGGGAACCATGATCAAAACGCTTTCCGCAGGCTCCGCCATGGAACCGAAAACACTTCTGGAAGCCGGGAGGGATGCCATCGGGAGCAGGACGATCGGGGAACTGGAGTCGAAGCTGGGCGAACTTGCAGGAATGAAAAAGAAGATTGATCTGGCCATGGTCTCCCTCAGGCCTGAAACCGGCGGTTTTGACCCGGAGAAACTTTCGGAGGAGGAGAAGGGGAAGCTCCTCCTCCTGGCGGAATACCACAGAAAAGTGGAATCAAAAAGGACGGAACTCGCAGAGAGAATAGAAAACGAGAGACGGGCGATGCTGGCCGAAAGAAAAGAATCTCCGCTGATTAAAATACGGGACAGGGTTTACCCGAATGTGACGGTCAAAATCCGGGAGTCCCAGATGACCGTATCTTCCGCTGAATCCTCCGTACGCTACACGTTCGACCGGAAGACCGGAACCATGCAGAAAGGCGAATACTGAGGGGAAGGGATTCGCTGAAAGGGGCTGAATATTTTGAGCAGGGAGACAGAAAGCCGCCGGAATTCGCTGGAGGCTCTGAGCGAGATCATCCGGAAGGCGGAAGAGGAGGAAGCGCGGGGCGAAGACTTCTCTGAGAAAGACGAACAAGCGCTGTGCAAGGCCCTTCTGTGGAACATGGAACAGGCTGTTTCCGTTCACCGCCTTCTCTACGATGACTCGGGAAAAGCGGTGGATTTCGTCTGCGAGAAGGTCAATCCTGCATTTGAACATGTCTCCGGCATCTCTCCGAAACATTTTATGGGCAAAAAAGGAAGTGACCTGTTCGGAGAGAAAATACCCTATTTCGACATCTTCGTCCGTACGGCCGAAACTGGACGGAAAATCCGGTTCAAGGTATATTACCCGCAGATCGGGAAATTTTTCGACATGTGGGCTTTCTCGCCCGAGTGGGGGAGGTTCGCCCTGCTTTTCACGGACGCGACCAACTCGGTCCTTGCGGAGAGAGAGCACCATCTCGAGCAGTGCTTTCTGTGCGGGATAACAGACATGGTCAGCTTCTGGCTGATGGTCTTCGACGACCGCCGGAATATGATCTTCTGGAACAGGACAGCCGAGCGTCTGAGCGGCTATTGCTCCGACGAGGCCCTGTCTCCGGCGTACCCCGTCCTGGAGAAGCTCTTTCCCGAACAGGCCTGCCGGGAATCCGTTCTGGAACAGATGGAACGGATGGCCTGCTCCGCGGAGGACTCTCCGGAGGAGCTGAGAACGGAAGTGGCCGTCCGGGGCGGAACCCTCACGATCGCGTGGACATGCACCCCCTGGAAGAGCGGGGAGGAGGGACAAAGCGGCATAATCGCCGCAGGACGCCCCGTGCCCGGCAACCGGACTGCCTAACGGGAAACGCCTGCCAGTGCGCAGGAAGGCGTCCGGGATGCGTCCCTTCA
>JAPXRK010000354.1:0-2572 GCA_033813575.1 Synergistales bacterium | reverse complement strand
CTGGGCGGCGAGGACACGGGCCTTCCGGGTCATCACTTCCTCCAGGGTGGCATCCACGGCGTCGCTGCTGTCAGGAACGAGAAGAAGCTGCTTCTCCGAGAGCCTGTTGGGATCCTTCAGTTCGTTGGCCTTCAGAATGTCGCTCATGGAAACGCCGTAGGAAACGGCGATGTCGGACATGGTCTCCCCGGCCTTCACGATGTGCTCCTTCCAAAGGGGCTTCACCTCCGTGAGCACCACGTCCTCCTCTTCCGCCTCCAGTTCTGGGTCCTCCTCGGCGGGAAGGCTTTTCCCGTCCGATGCCGTGCTCAGCACCACATAATCGTAGTCCGATTCCATTTTGCCGGGCATCAGGCTTTCAAGGCCGGGAGGGACCACCTTTTCCGCAGCCGGAGCCGCTTCCGACGCAGGAGCGCTCACGGCGAAGGTTCCCAGGCGGAACTCCGCGGAATTCACCACTTCAGTCCCGCCGGTCCCGAAGAGAGTGCCTTCCGCAGGGAGGTTTTCCGGCAACTGAATGCGGAATCCGGAAAGGCGGGACATCCCCGCGCTTGAAAGGGATTCGGAGGAAAGCCCGAAGGCTTCTCCCTCGACAGGGAGCTGGTCCGGCATCTTCAGGCGGAAGCCCGAAAGACGGGAGGTGCCGGAATTGGCGGACAAAGAGCCGGATACGCCGTCTCCGCCCGCACTGACCACGACGCTGTCCGGGAAGCTCCACTCCCGGGTGGGCCCTCCGGCGGCCCCATTCGCTCCCGGTGAGCCGCCGGGCTTCAGTGACCGGTGGCTCAGTTCCCTGCCGTCGTCGGTCAGGTACACGCTGGACATATCCACCACGATGAAACCCGAAGAGGGAAGGACAAACTCCTCCGGGCCGTCGGAATCGGAAAGACCGCCCCAGGCCACTCCCGCCGTCCTGTTTCCGGCCCCCACGGCGAGAAGAACTGCTGCGCCGAACATGCACATGATAACAAGCATAAAACCGAAACGCCCTGTTCTCAGTCCGCCGGAACCGCCCTGGGCGGCAGATTTCCCCTTCGGGCGCTCTCCGCGGACTCCATAGGATGAAGGAGAATTTTCTTTTTTCTTCATCTCCTCAACCTCCTCTGCACGTACAAATTTTTGGCGCTTCCCGCCTCCGTCCTACGACTTCTTGATGGTCAGCAGGAAATCCCTGTTGGTGCCCGACTGTTTCAGTTTATCGATGATCAGGTTCAGCGCCCCTGATTCGTCCACGTTCACGATGCGCCTCCGCAGAAGCCAGATGCGGCTCAGCTCGTCCTCGTCAAGAAGAAGCTCCTCTCTCCGGGTCCCCGACTTCGTGATGTCGATGGCGGGAAAGATCCGCTGCTCCGAGAGTTTCCGGGACAGGTGGAGCTCCATGTTGCCCGTACCCTTGAATTCTTCGTATATGACCTCGTCCATGCGGCTGCCCGTGTCCACAAGAGCAGTGCCTATGATGGTCAGGCTGCCCCCCTCCTCGATGTTCCGGGCGGCGCCGAAAAAGCGCTTGGGGAAATAGAGGGCCGCCGGGTCCATGCCGCCCGACAGGGTCCGCCCCGACGGGGGGACCACCAGGTTCGACGCCCGGGCGAGACGGGTGATGGAGTCCAGGAGAAGGACCACGTCCTTCCCCACCTCCACGAGGCGCTTCGCCTTCTCCAGCGCGAGGTTGGCCACCCGGAGATGCTCGTCGGCGGGGCGGTCGAAGGTGGAGGCGATTATCTCGCCGTCCACGGACCGGGACATGTCCGTCACCTCTTCGGGCCGCTCGTCGATGAGCAGCACCATAAGGATGATGTCCGGGTAGTTCACCGTGACGGCGTTGGCGATCTTCTTCAGCAGGGTGGTCTTTCCAGCCTTGGGGGGCGACACGAGCAGCGCCCTCTGGCCTTTTCCTATGGGAGCGAAAAGGTCCACGAGGCGGGTGGAAATTTCCCTGGGATCGGTCTCCAGGGAAAGCTTCTTGTCGGGGAAAATGGGGGTGATGGCGCTGAAGTGCGGCCGCCGTCTCGCAGCTTCGGGATCGGAGAAATTGACCATCTCAACCCGGAGCAGGGCCTCGTAATGCTCGGAATCCCTCGGAGGGCGGACCAGGCCCCAGATGACGTCGCCGTTACGGAGGCCGAACCGGCGGATCTGGGAGGCGGACACGTACACGTCATGGTCGCTGGGAAGCAGCCCCTTGGGCCTCAGGAAACCATACCCTTCCTGCAGGATCTCGAGGGTACCGCCGCCGAACCTGTAATTCAGCTCCTCGGCCTGGGCCTTGAGGATGGCGATGATGAGATCGTCCTTGCGGAGGGAGGAAAAACCTGAAAGGCCAAGCTCTTTCGCTATTTTGCGAAGCTCGGGGTTCAGGAGGGCGGCAAGCTGCCCGAAGGTATACCTCGGTTTCGGGGCCGGCTTGAGCGCCGTTTCGGCTTCCGACTCCTGTTCGGAGGTAGCCGCCTGAAGGTCCTGTTCGACCGTATCCGCTTCCTGCCCGTTCAGTTCGTTTTCGAGTATGGTGTCAGCCATGACAGGAATTACCGGTTCCCCGGCCCCGGAGGGCTCTGGAATACTGCGCGGGAAA
>JAPXRK010000353.1:0-2583 GCA_033813575.1 Synergistales bacterium | reverse complement strand
ATGCGAATCCGCTCCCGGCGGTGGATCGGGAAAAGCTGGCGTTTCTGCCTCCCGCCGGAGGCTGTCTTATTGTAGCCTATATCACGCCCCTTCCGCTATTTTTTCTCCTGCTCCCCTCTTCTTCCTGCGGCGGAACTGCCGGGGGAGAGAGGCACGGCAGGGTTTTTTCAGGGGAGGGAGTCTATTTTCTGAAAAAAAAGCGAATATAGAATGGAAAATCGTTGACGCCCCGAAGAAAGAGGCATATAATGTTTCATGTAATAAAGCAACGTCTTGCATAATGAGACATAAGGAGGGCCTCATGGATCCTTCAAGATATCTCAACCATTCCATCCTTCGCTCTCTGCGCATTCTGGAAGCTTTTGCGGAACCCCATCCATCCCTCTCCATTCCGGAAATCGCCAGGAGGGTCGGGCTTCACCGGAGCACCGTTCACCGGCTGGTCGTCACCCTTGAAAGCGCGGGATGGCTGCGCAAACTCCCCGGCACGGAGAAATACACCCTCGGCATCAAAGTCTTCACCCTCGGGCGCATTGCCGACCAGGGGCTGTCCTCCTGTCAGTCCGTCCGTCCTCTTCTGGAGGAGCTTGCGTCAAAAACGGGGGAAACGGCCATTCTTTCCATGTCGGACAATGTTGCCGCAGTATGCGTGGACAAGATAGAGTCCTCCCAGCGGCTGAAAATCTCATCGGAAATAGGCCAGCATTTTCCTCTCCACGCAGGGGCCACGGGATTTGCCGTTCTCCTTGGAATGCCCGAGGAGCAGGTCCGAGAGTTTCTGTTCCGGGCCGATCTTCCCTCCTTTACCTCAAAGACGGAAACAGACCCCCATAAAATTCTTGAACGATATCACTCCCTGAAGGATGCAGGATACGTTGTTTCCACGGGAGCTGTCGATCCGGGCGTGACGGGTATCGCCGCTCCCCTGTTCTTCGCCGCCGAAAACTCTTACGGCAGCGTGGGCATTACCATGCCGGAACACCGTGCCCAGGGAGAAATCCTGAGAAAAGCAGTGGACGCGGTGCTGGAAACGGCATCGGCCATGGAGAAAAAAGTCAGCCTGGCGCAAAAGAGAGGGGAAAGGCCGTGAACAGGGCTGACGTGGTTCTCAGAAACTGCATGGTTTTCACCCCCGGCGGCCTGGTCGAGGGAGGAGTGGCCATTTCTGACGGCAAAATAGCGGCCATGGGCGGAACTCCCTTTCTTCCGCCCGCAAAAAGCGAGATTGATCTCCAGGGTGCCGCCCTGTTTCCCGGGGGTGTGGACACCCATGTCCACGTCCGGGACCCCGGCAGGCGGGAGAGGGGAGATTTTGCCACCGAATCGGCCGCTGCCGCCGCCGGAGGGATTACCACCATACTGGAGATGCCGATTTCGAGCCCTCCCCAGTACACCGTGGATATTCTGGAAAACAGGAGCCGCTGCGCCTCGGAGCGTTCATCGGTGGATTTCGGCTTCTACGGGGCCGCAGGAAACCGCCCGGAGCATATCGCCGGGCTGGCCGGGCGGGGCGTGGCGGCCTTCAAAACCTTTCTCTTCAGGCCCCATGCGGGAAGGGAAGGGGAATTCGAGGGAACCTGCGCCGAAGGGGACGGGAATCTTCTTGAAATCTTCGAAGCGGTGGCGAAGACAGGGAAACTGTGCGCGGTCCATGCTGAAAACGACGACCTCATCAGGAGTTTCACCCGGGATGTGAGGGCAGGAGGCGGCAGGGATCTGGCCGCCCACGGAAGGGCGAGGCCCCCTCTTGCTGAAGTTTCCGCGGTGGCGAAGGTCCTCGCCTTTGCCCGGTCGACGGGTGTCCGGCTCGGCATCTGCCACGTCTCCACCCCGGAGGCCATGGAGCTGGCCCTGAAGGAGGAGGGCTCCCACATCGTGTTCAACGGCCACTCCAACTTCGGCTTTGGCGCCACCTTCGCGAATTCCCGTGAGATCCAGAACCAGCAGATCGACAACATCTATTTCGTAGACGACGACCGCTTCACCAACTACTCCACCGTGATGGTGTCGGTGAAGCCCGACGGCATGCGCTACGGCCAGGCCTATCCCAACTGGAACCCCATATTCAAAAACGGCACGAGCGCGCTGATGCCGTACACCTTCAGCCAGGGGACCCCGCCGTACAACTACTATCTCACCTATACCATCCCGGGCGATCCTGCTGTATACAAGGTGGAGCTCTCGGACGGGAGCTTCCTTGAGCGGTTCCCCGACTCCAACACGCCGGCCTGGTTCTCGGCCGGCGGCTCACCGCCCGATCCGGTGAGGAACCGGGAATACTTTATCACCAACCCCGACCCGGACTTCAACCGCTGCGACTTCACCGGCACCTGGACCATAGGCAGGGTCCCAGGCGGCGGGTACCTGGGCGAGTCGGGATACCTGGGCTACAACTACCAGTACCGCCCGGCGGGCACGGGCGCGAACAAGGCGGTGTATTCCATCTATCTGAAGTATCCGGGCAACTACGACGTGATGGCCTCGTGGTATCCGTCTTCGGGCAACGCCACCAACACCAGATACATCATCCACCATGCAGGAGGCGCCGCCACCGTGCAGGTGAACCAGCGGGAGGTGCTGCCC
>JAPXRK010000352.1:0-2584 GCA_033813575.1 Synergistales bacterium | reverse complement strand
AGCCCGCACTGCCATGGAGACATACAGTGCCCGATTCTCGCTCCATCGGCGGAAATGGGGCTCCCCCACGCAGAACTGCCGTGACAGAAGAAAGAGGGAGTCCATGAAATGAGTTCCCCTGGCCTCGAAAAGGGCCGCCATTCTTTCAGGGTCGGGGGAGGCGAGGGGAAGGCGTCGCTGCCTGACGAGTTCTGCTGCATCCGAGGCGGCCCGGTCCGGCCATTTCCATGCAGTGAGAGCGGCGCCGGCAGCGGAGGATCCGTCATCGCTCCGGGAAGGGCCCCCCCAAGGAAGGGAAAAGAGAGCCGCTGCCCGCACTTCAAGATCCGCACCTTCCTGTGCCAGCCCTTCCAGGATCCGGCACAGCCGGGAGAAGTCGAACGCCCTGGACGGCATCCCGGGGAAAAAAAACTCCAGAAGGCCGCACTCCCTTATCATTTCAAGGAAAACCCGGGGATTCCCCTCCAGGCCCAGCCGAATCTCCCTCCCTACTCTTTCGGGAGCGCACTTCTCCAGGGATGGACGTGCCTCTCGGCAGGCAGCGGCTGACTCCGAAACAGGGACAAATCCGGGAAGAACCGCAGCAAACCGGGCGAGGCGAAGTGCACGAAGAGGATCTTCCGCCAGCCGCTCCCGGGCCGGTCCGTTAAACCTGAGCACCCTCGAGGCAACGTCAGCCATAGACCGTCTGCTCCCCACCACTTCTCCCGTCCGGCGGAGGGCTAGGGCGTTCACGGTAAAGTCCCTTCTGGAAAGATCATCCTTCAACGATCCTCCTGAATAAGAAAACACCTCGCAGTGCCCCTGTCCGATGGGGAGAAGGAGTACTTTCATCCCTTCCGGGCCGAGGAGCCGGCCGGCCGGAAAAAGGGGAACGGCATCGGCCAGGGGAATATTTGAGGCAATGTCAGCATCTGCAGCAGGAAACCCGCAGAGAAGGTCCCGTACCATACCGCCGACCAGGACTGCTTCGTATCCTGCTTCTTCCAGCCTCCGGACGACACCCAGGGCACCGGAAAGAACATTCGTCATGACGCCTTGGGTTCCGCCTCGACGGCCAGCGGTTTTCCATAGAGCATGGCCATGCCGGTCGACTTGTGCTTCACCTTGTATCCCACAAAACCGTCCCCGAAGACTTTCGGATGGTAGTCGTAGTTCCTCAGCAGGATCTCTTTGTGCCCCCGCGTCATTACCGCTACAGGCCTTCTGAGATTCTTGTAGAGAACGAAACGGGGATGACCGCCGTACTTGTTTTTGAAGCGGACCGCATGGAAACCGCACTTCAGCACGTTCGACAGGCTGAAGATGTTTTTCGGAGAGACGGTGGTATGGAGGTGATACCTGTTGGGATACAGTATATTCTCCATGAAGAGGTACGTGAAAAACTGGATATTGTTGCCCCGGAACGCCGAGTCGGTCACGCAGAAGTCCATGACGGCCACGTTGTTCGCCTCCCCGGGGTCGATCCCGAGGTCTTCCGCCGCATCGTCCACGTACTCCTTCACGTAGGATACCGCACGGAGGGCTATAAGGCGGCCTTCGGCGAAAATTCCTGTTACGGCTCCCTCTCCCCGGATGCTCTCCGCAATGGTGTTTTCCTCTGCAAAAAATCCCTCGTCTCCTATTTCATCGGTGATGCGCTTGTGGAAAAAAACAGCTTCATCGATATCATCCTCGTAAAGGATCCTCAATGTACATAAAACCGGAGCGACAACCCCCAAGTCTCTTTTCTGCAGAAAAAACTGTTGGGATGCATACCCCATTGCATCGACACCCCTTTCTCTTTCTTCTCCATAGCTGCCCGGGATCCTGAAAACAATCAATTATGAAAAATCCCGGGATGGTAGAGTATATTATACAAAACAGTGCAAGAGGAGAGATACAATGACGCCAACGGTCATTATCGCATGTCCGGATTACGCAGAAAAGACAGTGCTGAAGCGCATGACTGATCTTCTTGAACCTCTGGGAGGAATGGGGAACTTCATCAGGGCTGGGGAAAGGGTGCTGCTCAAGCCGAATATGCTTTCCGCTTCTCCGCCTGAGCGGTGTGTCACGACCCACCCGGAAGTGGTACGGGCGGCAGCAAGGCTGGTACTTGATTCGGGCGGCATCCCCTTCATAGGGGACAGCCCCGGACTCGACGGTTTCAGGAGCGTTGCCGCACGAACCGGAATGGATCAGGTCGCACAGGAACTATCCATTGAGATTCGGGAACTCGATTGCCCGGTCCCCCTGACCATGGCAGCAGGTTCCATATTTCAAAAAGTTTCCGTTTCCAGGCATGCCGTGGAAGCCGATAAAATCATCAATCTTCCCAAGCTGAAGACCCACGCACAGATGATGCTGACCCTGGGGGTGAAAAATTTATTCGGGACGGTTGTCAGGAAGGCAAAAGCAGAGTGGCACTACAACGTGGGGCTTCACAGGGATACCTTCTCCGATCTGCACCTCGACATAGCCGGAAGCCTGGCGCCGGCACTGACGATCCTCGACGGAATCGACGGCATGGAGGGACACGGCCCCGGGAACGGGCGCCCGCGTCACTTCGGTCTTCTGGCGGCTTCACGGGACCCTCTGGACC
>JAPXRK010000351.1:0-2586 GCA_033813575.1 Synergistales bacterium | reverse complement strand
GGCATGGACACCTCGAGGGGACGGACCGAAAGGGTCAACCGCGGGGAGTCCGCCAGCCGGATGGGGGAGTTCAGGCTTTCCCACTGTTCCCGGGCGCGCTCCTTCAGCCGGGCGGATCTGTTGAGCTCCTCCTCGGCCCGGCGCAGGAGGTCCCCGGAGCGCTCTTCGAGGAGGGAGGAGAGGAAGCGGGCGATCCCCACCTTCTGGCCGAGGATGGTGATGGCCGGTTTTTCCTTCCATTCCACGGCAAGAGAGCCGACGAGGCGGATATTCCAGTCCCTGTCGATGCTCGGCTTCACTTCGAGCCTGAGCCTGCCGCCGCCGAAAACCTCCTGCTTTGTGCTCGAGGAGATGCCAAGTATGTTCCCCTTCCACCGGACGAGGCTTTCAAACCTGAAGGGGAGGGTGACCCTGGCCCTGCCGTCCTCAAGGGAGACCGCGACGGGGCCGGTGCGTTCCAGGAGCACGTCGGCCGCCGATTCCCCGTAGCTTTCGTCCAGCTTCTGTCCCTTCACGTTGTAGAGGGGGTTCACCAGGGCGTCCCCGAGGAGACGCTCCGCCTCCGCCGCGGTGATGCTCAGAGGAACGGAGAGGAAGGACTCGGCGGGCGGGACGGGGGGCAGTTCCTTTTCGATGGCAGGCGGGGCTTCCGGGGCAAGGACGACCTCCTTCTCCTCAGTCGTGGCTGAGACGAGGAAAAACGCAAGGGATCCGAGGATGCATGCCAGGACGGCAGAAAGCCATTTTTTCATGGGAATACCTCTCAGCGGGAAATTCATTTTTTTCAACTCTTTCATTATACTCCGAAAGAGAACCGGGCCGGAAAAATACGGCCCGGTCCCGGGAGCGGGGAGTGCCGTCCGTCATTGACAATCCCCTTCCACCGGATACAATGAGTGCTGCGGGAGCAAATGACGGGGCAGCATGCGCCGCCTCGCCGGCGATATGCCAGGGGAATGGGTATGGACAGAGGCCTTCAGCGGGAAAATTCCTGTTCTGGGGGTCATTTTTCTTGTGAACGAAGGAGAGAGAAAACGATGGAGCAGCTCTTTGAAGGTTTTCTTGCCATCACCGGCAGACAGGCGGTGATGATGGGGGTGGGAGCGGCCCTGCTCTACCTGGCCATTGCGAAAGAGTACGAACCGTCCCTCCTCCTCCCCATGGGGTTCGGGACCCTGCTGGTGAACATCCCGTTCTCCTCGGCTCTGACGCAGATGGCTGGGGACCATCTGCAGCACGGTGCCCTGAGCATCCTCTTCGACGCGGGCATCGCCAACGAAATGTTTCCCCTGCTGATCTTCATCGCCATCGGCGCCATGATCGACTTCACCCCCCTGTTCCAGAACCCGGTGACCTTCATCTTCGGCCTCACAGCCCAGGCGGGGATTTTCCTCACCATGGGGCTGGCCCTCCTTTTCGGCTTCGACCTGAAGGAAGCTGCGTCCATCGGCATCATCGGCGCTGCGGACGGCCCCACCTCAATCTACGTCTCCGCCAAGTTCGCCCCCCATCTGCTGGGACCGATATCCGTGGCGGCCTACTCGTACATGGCCCTGGTCCCGGTGATCCAGCCGCCGGTGATCAAGCTGCTCACCACCTCCGAAGACCGGAAAATTCCCATGCCCTACCATGAAAAGCCCGTTTCGAGGAGGGCGAAGATCCTCTTTCCCATAGGCATTACCCTCCTGGCGGGAATGTTCGCTCCGCCGTCGGCCTCCCTCATCGGTTTCCTCATGTTCGGCAATCTCCTGCGGGAGAGCGGCGTGGTGGACCGGCTCGCCAAGGGAGCCCAGAACGAGCTGGCCAACATCGTCACCATCCTCCTCGGGCTGGCCATCTCGGCCACCATGACGGGGGAGCGGTTCATCCAGCCCCAGACGATCCTCATCCTCTCCATGGGGCTCGTGGCCTTCATCCTGGACACGGCGGTGGGGGTGCTCTCGGCGAAGGCGATCAACCTGTTCCGGAAGCAGAAACTGAATCCCATGATCGGGGCGTCGGGCATCTCGGCATTCCCCATGTCCGCCAGGCTCGTGCAGAAACTGGCGGCGGCGGAGGACCGGAACAATTTCATTCTCATGCATGCCGTCGGAGCGAACGTGTCGGGGCAGATCGGCTCGGTGCTCGCGGGAGGGCTGCTGCTGGCGTTTCTGGGATAGTCGAAAAAGAAGAAAGAAAAGGGCCGGTTCCGGCGGTTACGCCGGGACCGGCCTCTGTGTTTGTACGGTCCGGAGAATCAGAAATACAGCTCGTACTCCTGTGGGGTGGGAGCGTTGTAGACGTACTCCGCCTCCTCAGTTTTCCTTTTCGTCCACAGCTCGAGCAGTTTCTGAGGGAAGGCGGGGGCGAGGTATCCGTTGTCCTTCCGCAGCCCCTCGAGAACGGAGAAGAGGTTCAGCGGGAAGACCTTGTCTTCCTTTGCCTCGGGGCTGTCAAACCCGGCAGCAACGGGGTCGGCGCTCCGGAGGATGCCGTCGATGCCCGCCAGGACCATGGCGGAGAGCATGTAATGGATGTTCGCCGACGCGTCCCCGGTGCGGTATTCTATCCGGACCTCGTCGCTCTTCAGGTAGCCCGGTATGCGGA
>JAPXRK010000350.1:675-2589 GCA_033813575.1 Synergistales bacterium | reverse complement strand
ATCACATACCAGTTCTCCGCGTCCTTGAAGTCGCTGCCGGAGACCCCCGGCCGGTCTCCCACCCGCTCATAGTGCCCGACGGCGCTGATCGTGGGGAAATAGTCACTGCGGGCCAGTTTCACCTGGCTCCTGGCCTGGTCCACCTTCAGCGTCTGGGACCGGATCTCCGGACGGTTTTCCAGGGCCGCCGCGATGCTCTCCTCCAGCGTCTTTTCATAGGGTCGGTAGGCTAGGATATCCTCGATCCGGACGGGGGTTCCGATGTCGCGCCTCAGGACCGTATTGAACCTCGACCGGGCCAGCTCCAGTCCGTTTTCCGCCCGGCTCAGCGACAGCTCCCCGTTGGCCAGCGAAACCTCCGACTGCAGCAGGTCGTTGCGGGGGATCAGCCCGACCTCGAAGAAGTTCCTGGCCACGTTCAGATGCGAGGTCAACTGAGCCACGGATTGCCGGGCCACCTCCAGCAGCTTTTCCGCCTTCAGGATATTGAAGTAGGCGATCTTGACGTCGCGAATGGTGTCATGCACCGTGGCGGCCTTTTCCGTGAGGGAGATATCGTACCCCAGTCGGTTCACTTCGTAGTTGGCCAGGATCCCGCCCCCGGCGAAGAGGGGTTGTCTGACCTCCGACGCCCAGGCGTAGTTATTCTCGGTCCCGACCACCAGCCGGCTCGGACTGGTCGTCAGCGGCGGCAGGGCGGGCATGGTCGTATAGGGCTCGCTGTTGAGCCGCGTGTAGTTGTATGACGTGCTCAGTTTGGGCAGAAAGCCCGTGAAGGCCTCCTTCTTGAGCGCCTCCGCCGCCCGCACGCCCTCTTCGGCCGCGTGGATGAGAACGCTCTGCCTCAGGGCCAGTTCAATGCTCTCTTCCAGGGTCAGAAAGTCCTCCGCCGCAACGCCCGCCGGCAACGCCAGAACGGCAACCAGAGCCAGGACGGCCGCCAGCCGCCTCAGGCGTTCGAGGTTCCCCTTCATTCCCATACTGCCTCCTTCATCATGGCCTATCGAAGTCCCTCATGCCTTTCCCAGGGCGATTTTCAGGACATCCATCATCTCGTCCACAAAGTGAAACACAATATCCTTCTGGACTTTCGCAGGCACGTCCACAAGGTCTTTCCGGTTCCATTTGGGCAGGATGATCGTCTTGATGCCGGCGCGGTGCGCTGCCAGGACCTTCTCCTTATATGCTATTTTATAATAGCCTGTCTCAGGAAGCAAGAAAAATGTTGATCCAGGCCGTGATATTTACGTTGAGATGGGACCTTGCCCTGATGTCAGTTCGGCCTTGTTGCTTTGAACCGGAGCTGAGAGGAAAAGGAGAGTCAGCTCTATGGTCGGAACCCGTGCGGTCACACCCTGTGAGGTTCTGGCCGCGGGTGGCGGCGCATCGACGAACAGAAAAAGAAAAGAGGCCGACGGGACGGCCATCTCCCTTACAAGGCCTCGACCCGACAGGGCACGAACCGATGCATGGGTGTCCCGAACCGGTCCCGGTGTGTATTCTTTGTCAGGCGGTTGACATTTGCCCCGTATTTCCTGCCATCGTAAACGAGGCCGAAGCCGTGCGGGATCACCACATGACCCCTGCGGGCCGCATTCGTCACTTCCAGCTCGATTTCTTCCGAACCGGCTTCCGTGGCGACCCTGACCTGCTGACCATCTTTCAAACTGAGCGCTTCAGCGTCGGCGGGGTGCATCGCGAGCGTACAAGCCCGCTTGCCTTCATTCCAGGCGGGGTTTCGCATCAGCGTATTGGCGTTCATGGATATGTGCCGTCCCGCCATGAGGATCAGCGGAAACTCCGGGTCCATCCGGAGCGCCGCCTCTTCATTCCGCGCCTCGACGCTCTGAAGCTCGTCGAGCAGTTCCGGAATCTGTAGATTGATTCTGCCGTCCTCCGTTTTGACTTCGGCGA
>JAPXRK010000350.1:0-665 GCA_033813575.1 Synergistales bacterium | reverse complement strand
TCCGGGTCGACCTTCCCCACCCAGACACCTTCGGGATGATCGAGAATTCGCTGAAAGATTTCTTCACCCAGGGCCGGGCCTGACTGGAATCCCGCGCGAACGGCGTTTTTGAAAAACGACTTGGGCGCAACCTGGAGCATGCCCCAGAGCGCCGCCAGGTGCACCGAACCCATAGCCTTGCCCAGCGTCTTGCCCAGGATAAACGGCATGGCTTTCATCGCCTTGGGCTCCGTCATGACATACTCCATCAGGGCCTTGACATAGGCCGCGCGGTCGGAGCAGGCCGCCTGGTGAAGACTTTCGGGAATCGGGGGGATCAGCCCCAGCTTGTCAGCGAGGCGCAGGTGAATTTCACCCAGCTCCAGTTGCTCCCCGTCCGGCTCGATAATGGGCTTGCGCATCTGAAAGTGAATGCCCGGATAGGTCATGGGAAAGAACGTCCCGTCCCAGGATTCATAGCCGGACCGCGAGGGCAGCACGTAATGGGAAAGGGCGACTGTCTCCGTCATGGCCATTTCCGCCGTAACCAGCAAATCCAGCCGCGCGAAAGCTTTCTCGTACGCCGTGGTGTCCGCATAGGACCGCAGGGGGTTCGAACCGGCCACCAGAACCGCCCGCAACCGTTCCGGGTGATCGGAAAGAATCTCCTCCGGCATGACGTTCGG
>JAPXRK010000349.1:0-2593 GCA_033813575.1 Synergistales bacterium | reverse complement strand
GCCCGTTCCGTAACGGTTGTCGAAGAGATACTTGCTGTGGGCGTCGTTCACCGAGATCATGGGGAAGGCCAGCACGCCTCCGTTGGCCATGGACTTCAGGCGCTTCACTCCGGAGGTGGTCTCCTCGGAGCCGCCCCGGATACCCGGCAGCAGGTCCCGCATCTCGCTGTGCACCGTGGCCACAAGGTCGGCCCCGTCGTCCACGATGATGTTCGGCTTCACAGAGAGGGCGGAGCGGACGTTCACGAAATATTCCTCCGTGGTCATCCCGTGGCGGCTGAAGACGGACACTCCGTTCTCCAAAAGGGCGGCGCAGATGTCGTCCTGGGTGGAAAGGGGGTTGCTTCCGGCGGCGGTCACCTTCGCGCCAAGGTCTTTCAGAAGGATCAGCAGGCAGGCAGTCTTCGCCTCCAGGTGGAGGCACGCGGAAATCACCGTCCCGGCGAGGGGCTGCTCCTTCCGGTATTTCTCCTCAAGAAGCCGCAGAACGGGCATGTACTGCTTCGCCCACCGAATTTTCTTTTTCCCGGAAGGGGCGAGGGCCCTGTCCGCGATTTTGTAGTCCATGGTTCAGTCCTCCTTCGGGAATAGAGCCCGTATAGCGGGGCCGTAGGGCTGCCGAAGCACGCCCTTCTCGGTGATGATGGCGGAAATGAGGTCCCCGTCCGTCACGTCGAAGGCCGGGTTCCACACCGTATAGTCATCGGGAAGCATGCCGCCTCCCGGAAGGCGCTTCACTTCCTCGGCCTTCCGTTCCTCGATGGGGATGTCCCGTCCCGAGGGAAGGCCGGGGTCTATGGTGGACAGCGGTGCAGCCACGTAAAAGGGAATGCCGTGATGACGGGCCAGCACCGCCAGGGGATAGGTGCCGATCTTGTTCGCCGTGTCGCCGTTGGAGGCGATGCGGTCGGCGCCAACGATCACGGCGTCGATCCCGCCCTTTTTCATAAGGCTTCCGGCCATATTGTCACAGATGAGGGTCACGTCGAAGCCGTCCTCCAGGAGCTCCCACACCGTAAGGCGGGCTCCCTGCAGCACGGGCCGGGTCTCGCAGGAAAAGACCTTTACATCCTTCCCTGCCTCCCGGGCAGAACGGATGACCCCAAGGGCCGTACCGTGGCCCCCCGTGGCCAGGGCTCCGGCATTGCAGTGGGTGATCACCGTGCACGCAGGTGGCAGCAGCTCCGCCCCGGCACTGCCCATGGCACGGTTGCATTCCAGGTCGTCGGCGAGGATCATTCCAGCTTCTGCAAGGAGGTTCTCGAAAAGGCCTTCGTCGGGAAGAGAGACCATCCGTTCCTCCATCCTTCGGAGAGCCCAGAAGAGGTTCACCGCCGTGGGGCGGGTCCGTACGAGGCGTTTTGAGGCGTCAAAGACCGCCTTCCGGCCTTCTTTGGATGCCATGGCCACGCCGAAAGCGGCGGCAATGCCGATGGCCGGGGCCCCACGGACGGCGAGGGTCTCAATGGCCACGGCCACGTCGTCCGCGGTGGCGCATTCGAGGAACATCACCGCGCCGGGAAGCACCCGCTGGTCGAGGATATACAGCCGATTGTTTTTCCAGTACAGAACCGGAGGGACCATGAGAAACCTCCTTGTGAAAACTGAGTGATTTTGCCTGTCATCCCGAAGGCGTTTTTCGGAGTGTCATCCTGAGGAGCGGTTTCTTTCTGTCATCCCGACGGAGAGAAGCGACGAGGGATCTCGGGTTTAGAGCTTTCCAGAGTCAAGAGCAGATCCCTCGCATTCGCTCGGGATGACACCCCCTCTGTCATCCCGAAGGAGCGAAGCGACGAGGGATCTGCTTTTGATTCCGGGTTCTTCAAGTGCGAGATCCCTCGCATTCGCTCGGGATGACAAACCGCTTCGCTCAGGATGACAAACCACTCCGTTCGGGATGACAAAGCACTACCCCTGCCTGCGCAAAGACACCCCGGACACGACCGCCCCGGCGTCGCCGTCAGCAAACCGCAGGGTGACGCCGTCGCCTTCCGAGAGCATTCCGGCTGAAGTCACGGGCGTTCCGTCCTTTTCGCAGAGGCTGTACCCCCGGTCGAAAACTTTCAGGGGCGAAAGGCTGTTCAGCGACGCGCCGAGAGCGCCTATCCGTTCCACGGCAGAGGCCACAGCTCTTTCCCCGGCAGCCCCGAGCCTCGAGGAGAGCAAATCAGCGCCGGAAACCCGCAGGGCGATCTCCCGCTCTGCCACGGTCTTTCCCCTGTCAAGAAAGGAGGCCAGGTCTTTTTCGAAAGACCGGACTTCCCCGTCCATGGCCGACCGGAGAAGCCGGTGCTTCTGGGCGAGGGAAGCCAGGATGTCCGCCGAATCGGGGAAAACCCGCTCCGCCGCTGCCGACGGGGTCGGCGCCCGGACATCCGCCGCCTTGTCGCTCAGGGTTTCGTCGATTTCGTGCCCCACGCCGGTGACGACGGGAAGGGGGCAGTTTCTGACCGCCCGGACCACCCGCTCGTCGTCAAAGGGAGTGAGGTCGTCCCTGCTGCCTCCGCCCCGGACCAGGAGGACACACTCCGCCCCCTGTCTCTTATACACATCTCCGAGCCCACGAGACCCAATGATACATCTCGTATGCCGT
>JAPXRK010000348.1:0-2595 GCA_033813575.1 Synergistales bacterium | reverse complement strand
TTCGGAGCCATCCATTGAATCATTTTCAGTGCAGCTTGAAAGGAGCGGTTTCCAATGTTAGAGAAGGGCCAGGAGTATCTTCGTGAAACAGATCCGGAAATTTTCAGCGCAATTTCGGAGGAGCTTGAGAGGCAGAGAAACGGCATAGAGCTGATAGCCTCGGAGAATTTCGTCTCCCGGGCGGTCCTGGCGGCCATGGGATCTGTCATGACCAACAAGTATGCGGAAGGGTATCCCCATGCACGGTATTACGGCGGGTGCCACGTGGTGGACAAGGCCGAGGATCTTGCACGGGAAAGGGCGAAGGCGCTGTTCGGCTGCGATCATGTGAACGTACAGCCCCATTCGGGGTCACAGGCAAACATGGCGGTCTATTTCTCCGTGCTCCAGCCGGGAGACACCATCCTTGCCATGAATCTCGCCCACGGCGGTCACCTGACACACGGGTCTCCTGTTAACTTTTCCGGACGGCTGTATAATGTCATCCCTTACGGCGTTGACAAGAAGACGGAACGGATCGATTTCGCGGAAGTTGAGCGTCTGGCCGTGGAACACAAGCCGAAGATGATCGTCTGCGGAGCCTCCGCCTATCCGCGGGAGATAGACGCGGAGCAGTTCAGGGCGATCGCCGACAAGGTCAGTGCGCTGCTGTTCTTTGATATCGCCCATATTGCCGGTCTCATTGCAGGAAAATGCCACAAGGACCCGGTGCCTTTCTGCCACTTCCTGACGACCACCACCCACAAGACCCTCCGGGGGCCCCGGGGCGGAATGATCATGTCCACCGCCGAATACGCCAAGGCAATTGACAAGAACATTTTCCCGGGCATGCAGGGCGGGCCGCTCATGCATATCATCGCTGCGAAGGCAGTGGCGTTCAAAGAAGCGCTTGAGCCTTCCTTTAAGGAGTACCAGAAAAAAATCGTGGAAAACGCGAAAGTTCTCGCTGAAGAGCTGCTTTCCCTTGACTACCATCTTGTTTCGGGAGGAACGGACAATCACCTCATCCTGATGAACCTCACGGGCACTGGAGTAACCGGAAAAGCTGCGGAAGCGGCGCTTGACAAAGCCGGAATAACGGTGAACAAGAACGCAGTGCCCTTCGATACGCAGAGTCCGTTCATAACAAGCGGCATACGGGTAGGTACTCCGGCGGTCACCACGAGAGGATTCGGCCCCGGCGACATGAGGAATATCGCCAGGTGGATCGACAGGGTCGTCCGGAACGTGGAGAGCGAGAAAGAGATCGGGGCAGTGCGTTCAGAGGTTCTCGAGGCATGCAAAAATCACCCCCTGTATCCGGGGCTTGAATAACAGAGGAGGCAGTTATGAAATATGCTATCGACCTGACCGTTCACGAAGAAGGGCTGAAGCATGCCGTAGAGCTGGCCAGGAAGAGAAATATAGTCATCCCGACGTTCCGGCAGATGAAGGATCCGGAAAAACACACCCCCAAGCCCGTAAAGGAAAAACTGAAAAAGACGGGGCTTTGGGACGTGAACTCGGCAAACCTGTTCCGGATCACCTGGAAAAACGAGCCCACAAAGACCGGAGGCCTGTTCGGCAAGGTGAATTATATCGAACTTCCCCCCGCACTTACGGGAGTTGATGCCAGGATCGTGGCGTTGGTGGGGAAATGGTTTCCCACGGGGGCTCACAAGGTCGGGGCAAGTTTCGGCTGCCTTGCCCCCCGCCTCGTCACAGGCCAGTTTGACCCTACCGTTCAGAAGGCGGTCTGGCCCTCCACGGGCAACTACTGCAGGGGAGGCGCCTATAATGCCCAGCTCCTGGGATGCGAGTCCATAGCCATCCTTCCCGAGGGCATGAGCCGGGAACGATTCGAGTGGCTCGAGACTGTTGCCGGGGAGATTATCGCTACCCCGGGAACCGAGAGCAACGTGAAGGAGATCTATGACAAGGTCTGGGAACTGCGCAGGACCAGGGACAATATAGTGGTCTTCAACCAGTTCGACGAGATGGGCAACCACCTCTGGCATTACGAAGTAACGGGCCATGCCATGGAAGAAGTCCTGAACGAGATAATGAAGCCGGGCGACAGGTACGCCGGAGTTGCTGTCACCTCGGGATCCGCCGGGACGACCGCATGCGGCGACTACCTGAAAAAAATATTTCCGAACAGCAGGGTGGCGGTAGGAGAAGCGCTTCAGTGTCCGACACTTCTTGAGAACGGATTCGGTGCACACCGGATCGAAGGAATAGGCGACAAGCACGTTCCCTGGGTCCACAACGTAAGGAACACGGACATGGTCATTGCCATAGATGACGATGACAGCATGGGCTTCATCCGGCTCTGCAACGAACCTGCCGGAAGAAGGTACCTGCAGTCTCTCGGGCTCAGGGAAGAATTCATCGACCAGCTTCCCCTGATGGGCATCTCAGGTGCGGCGAACGTCCTCATGGCTGTGAAGATGGCCAGGTACTACGAACTGACATCAAAAGACGTTGTTCTCACTGTTTTCACGGACTCCATGGAGATGTACGGCTCCCGCCTGAAGGAAATGGAGGAGGAATATGGAACCTACACCGAGATGGACGCGGCCCGGGACCACGCACGTCACGTTCTCGGAGTAAGGA
>JAPXRK010000347.1:0-2600 GCA_033813575.1 Synergistales bacterium | reverse complement strand
CTCTTTTTTCGTCATGGCCTTGGCCTTGAGGACCTTGGCTTCGAACCGGGGGATGGGGTCCGTCTCTTCAAGGACCTTCTGGACCTCTTCCTTGGTGCGGTACATCTCGGGGTCGCCCACGAAATGTCCCTTGATCCGATAGGTCTTGCACTCCAGGATCGCCGGCCCCTCTCCCCTGCGGGCCCGCTCGATTAGATCCTTCGCCGCTTCGTACACGGCAAACACGTCGTTGCCGTCCACGATCACGCCAGGCATGCCGTAGCCCTGGGCCCGGTCGGCGATGTCATCCACCGATGTGGTGGTCCTGTAGGGGGTAGTGGAAGCCCACTGGTTGTTCTCGCAGAGGAAGATCACGGGCAGTTTCCAGGCCGCGGCCATGTTGGCGGCCTCGTGGAAGGTTCCCCTGTTGGAGGCGCCGTCGCCGAAAAAAGCCACGGCAACTCCGTCGGTTTTCTGCATCTTCTGGGCCAGGGCAGCACCGGTGGCAAGGCTGAAGCCTCCGCCCACGATACCGTTGGCGCCCAGCATGCCCACGCTGAAGTCGGCGATGTGCATGGAGCCGCCCTTTCCCTTGCAGCATCCCGTTATCTTTCCGAAGATCTCGGCCATCATATGCTTCAGGTCGGCGCCCTTGGCGATGGTGTGGCCGTGCCCCCTGTGGGTGCTCTGGATATAGTCGGTCTTTCTCAGGTTCGCCATGACGCCCGTGGCGGTGGCTTCCTCGCCGATGTACAGGTGGACGAACCCGGGGATTTCTCCGTCAAAGAAATATTTCTCCACGGTGAGCTCGAAATTGCGGATCTTCACCATGGTCTCGTAGAAAAACTTCAGCGTTTCTTTATCGTACCGTGCAAGAGGGAGAGTCGCCTCTTTCCGTACCGGCATTGCACACATGAAGATCACCTCGTCAGAATTCTGGTCTTGGTTCCTTTGTCCCGGCGGAAAGATTCCGCCGCGCGCCGCTCCCCGCAGCAGTCCGGAGCGGTGAAAAGCACCCCCCTTTCTGAAGCTGAACCCGGAATAGAAATGGTTTCGGTCGAAAATACGGTTCCAAGCTGTATGGCGACGGGATCGTCAGACGACGCTCTCGATATTTCCCGGAATGGAAAGAACGTTGTTCTTTCCCGTGATCAGGTGGGCGTGCATGGCCGCAGATGCCTTTTCCCCGTCGCCGGCCCGCACGGCGTCGGCTATGGCGCAATGCTCCGCGAAGGAGCGCTGGACGCTCCCGGGCCGCCTCAGCACGTTGGTCCCCATGGAGTAGAACCGGTCAAGGACCCGCTGTATGGTGTTGAAAATCAGGGAATTGGCGTACAGGCGGAAGAAAAGGTCGTGAAAATCCTTGTCGTGCCTGAGGTATTCCAGGACGTCGTTCCGTTCCATGGCTTCCCTCTGGCGGGCGAGGTACAGGTCCATCTCGCCGATGTTGTCCGGGCTCATCTGGGGCGCCATTTCCCTGATGACGAACTCCTCCACGGCCATGCGGAGGGCGAAGGTCTCGTTCACCTCCACCACGGAAACCTCGGGGATGACCACCCCCCGGTTCGGGTGTATTTCGATGAATCCCTCGGTCTGGAGACGCTGGAGGGCTTCCCTGATCGGAGTGCGGCTCATGCGCATTTCCGCCGCCAGCGAATTCTCGGAGAGAGAAAACCGGTCTGTGGAGCGTCTCTGGAGGATCAGCTTCCGGATTTCTTCATACGCCTGGTCTTTTTTCTTCTTGCGCACGCGGAACGCTCCTCTCGCGGAAGGCAGGCTGCCCTTTCTTGTATGCAGGAAAAATACAAGCTATATACATTTGATAGGATACCCTCATAAGAAGATAAAAGTCAAGTGAGTCTGTCGTCCCAAATCTGTGGTTGTTTTTCCAAAAAGGCCTTTGAGGCGGGCCGGAAAGTGAAAAGAGCGATGCAGTATTGTTTCGGCCGGTGTCTCGGGCTCTTCTTTTCCGATTCCGCAGCCGCCTGATTTGCGGCCAAGTCAGCCTCTGTACGGAAACGAAGCCTCGGAACCCGGAGGAGGAGATGAGGCAGGGGGAGCCCCGCCAGGATGCTCCCCCTGTCTTTCCGCCCGGTCCGGTCCGCGCATTCCTGCCGCCCCGGCCTTTACCGGCCTTCCGGGGCGGGGTGCTTCCCCGGTCCGGAGAGCCTGTACTCCGGCTCACCGTCCGTCCTGATCCGCACCGATCCCTCCACCGGGTAGTTCCCCTTCAGGATGTACGGTACGAGGCGGAGGTAGGTCGGGTGCATGTCCTCCATCGCGAGGCTCTCGTCGATATCCATCCACTCGACGGCCCCCTCCCCGCTGCCGCGGGGCTCACCCTCGAAGTCCCGGGAGATGAAGTAGACCGAGAGGTACTCCATGTCCCCCCCTTCGACGAGCGCGTGGAGCATCCCCGCGTACTCCATGCTCCGCACCCTGCATCCTGTCTCCTCCTCCATTTCGCGCACCAGCGCCTCGCGCAGTGTCTCCCCCCGCCGCTTCCTCCCCCCGGGTACGGTGCGCTGCCCCTTGTAGGGCTCGTTCGCCCGGCGGACGATCAGGACCTTGTTCCCCCGCACCAGGTATCCGAAGACGATCAGCGTGGTATACGCGCACCC
>JAPXRK010000346.1:0-2603 GCA_033813575.1 Synergistales bacterium | reverse complement strand
ATGCTCTGGGCAGGCGTAGCGTGCTACACCATCGGGTTCGACTCCGCCTTCCACCTGGGCATGGCCCTCCGGGAAAAGGTCATGGACGTTCTCGAAGTCCTTTCCGGAAACCGGGTGAACTACGGTGTGGCCACCGTGGGCGGCGTCCGGTGGGATGTTACCCCCGAGCTCGCTAAGGCGGTAAAGCGGATGGTGAAGTACTACAAGCAGGAATTCGCTCCCTTCTACGACGTGGTCACCGCAGACCCCATCGCCAAGGCAAGGCTGCGGGACGTGGGCGTCCTTACCTACGAGGAGGCTATCCGCTACAGCGCCGTGGGCCCCACCGCGAGGGCGAGCGGTGTCCGGTGCGATCTCAGGGAGAGTTCTCCCTACGAAGCGTACGGCGACATCGGCGTCCGGGCCGTGGTTCCCCAGGATTACTACGGAAAGGCCTACGGCGATGTGTTCGACCGCTTTCTTGTCCGCGTCCACGAGGTCTACCAGTCTCTCGACATCATCGACAAGATCATGGCTGGTCTCCCTGAGGGGGACATCATGTGGGAGAAGAACCTGAACAAGGTTCTCGCATTCCTCAAAAAAGCCGAGGGCACCGGCTGGGCCTCCATTGAGGCGCCCCGGGGCGACGATACCCACGTGGTCCACCTCAAGGGCGGAGATGAAAACGTAACCTGGTGGAAGGTTCGGGCCCCTACATACGCCAACGCCGTTTCCTGGCCCCTCATGTTCCGGAATAACGAGCTTGCGGACGCGCCCCTCATTATCAACAGCATCGACCCCTGCATCTCCTGCATGGAGCGCATGCTGGTCACGGACAGCTCGACGGGAGCCCGGAAAGTGGTCACCCGGGCCGAGCTGCTGGAGAAGTGCAGAGAGAAAACAAGGAGGCTGATGCAGAATGGTGGTCGTTAGCCTTATTATGCGCCTCATTGCGGGCGCGGCGCTCATGCTCCTCGTGGCTGCCCTCGCCTTCCTTTTCGAGGGAGTGGACCGGGTGGTTCATGCCAGGATGCAGCGGAGGATCGGCCCCCCCGTTTTCCAGCCCTTCCTTGATCTGGTGAAGCTGATGGGAAAGGAAAACATCGTTCCCCGGCGGGCGGTGCCCTGGGCATTCAACGGCGCGCCCTGGGTAGCCGCTGCCACCATGCTGCTCGTGTTCCTCTACATACCCATCGGTTCACTTCCTCCCATCCTGGGCGGGGAAGGGGACATGATCCTCGTCATCTACCTGCTCGGCCTGTCCGGCGTTGCCATGGCCGTGGGCGGATTCGCCAGCGGAAACCCCATCGCCAACGTAGGCGCCCAGCGGGAAATGATCCTGATGATGAGCTACGAGCTTCCCCTGGCGGTGGTGGTCAGTACCCTCGCGTACGTCGCCTACAAGACCGGGATGCCGGGCGAGCCCTTCAGCCTTGAGACCTTTGCCGGGATGTCTGTGTGGGGCGTTGTGGGCAAAGTGGGCTTCCTGGGGATTTTCTGCCTCTTCCTCGCCCTTGTGCTTGTGGTCCCCGGCGAGACCGGCAAGGGACCCATGGACATCCCCGAGGCAAAAACGGAAATACTGGAAGGACTCGTTATCGAGTATTCCGGCACAAACCTCGCCATGTTCAAGATTACCTTCGCCCTGAGAGCGACTGCCATGGCGGCCATTATCACGGCCATTTTCTTCCCGTGGTCTCTCGGTTCCTTCCTCGGCTTCGGGAGCATTTTTCTCTATGCCCTCGATTTCCTCTGGTTCTGGGTGAAGGTCTTCGTGGTACAGATCATTTTTGTCACCTTCATGCGGACGGCCTTCGGCCGGTTTAAGATCTGGCAGGCGTCCGAATTCTACCTGATCAAGGTTGCAGGCCTTTCCATCGCTGGAATGATCCTGGCATCCCTGGATCTGGTAATCTAGAAAGGGGGAGGAAAGAATGCTCAACCGGATGGCTCTGCTTCTGCTCAGGCAGGTCTGTGAAAAGACGGTGACAAACCCCTTCCCCGTGCAGGCAATGCCCGATTCACTTACGGATGCCCTTCAGGCGGCCCAGGACGGGGAGATTGAACTCAACCCGCCCGTGGAAACGACGGAACGATTCCGCGGGAGGGTGAACTACGACAAATCGGCATGCATCGGCTGCAAGCTCTGCATCAAGGTCTGTCCCGCGAACGCGACGGTCTTTCTTCCCGAAGAGAAGAAGATCCGGATCCACAACGATCGCTGCTGCTTCTGCGCTCAGTGCACCGAGATCTGCCCGGTGAAGTGCCTCACCATGTCGTCTGAATACCTCATCTCCTCCTACGACAGGAAGGCCCAGGTCACTACGGACACGGGCAAGCCCGGGCCGAAGGCCGGCGCCGCCGACGAGCCGGAGAAAAAGACGGTCTACAGGATTATGTCGGACAAGTGTATCGGCTGCACGAAATGTGCCAAAAACTGCCCCGTAGGCTGCATTTCCGGAAAGGTCAAGGAGTCTCACGTCATTGACGAATCGGCATGCATCGGCTGCGGGAAATGTGCCGAAGTCTGCCCGAAGGATGCCGTGGAGCCAGTGGAAGTCGACGTTCCTGCAGACGGGAAGTAAGCCGTCTGCAGGAACGGAAGGGAAAAAGGGAACGGACCG
>JAPXRK010000345.1:1942-2603 GCA_033813575.1 Synergistales bacterium | reverse complement strand
CTCATGGACAGGGCCTTCGCCGAAGAGGGGCTGTCGGCCTTCACAAGCAGAACCCCTTTTTCCATGTCGTCGGGCCAGGTTTTTTTCGCCAGCGTGGGGCCCACCGCGGCGGCCCATTTGTCCCTCAGCTCCGGAAGGGCGAGCTTTTCCTCCGCTCCCCTGGGCATGACCAAATCCAGGAGGGCGGCCACAGGTCCCGGAACTCCTTTACTGCGCCTGATATTCCTCATCGTCCGCTTCCCTCCGCGACAGAGAATTGAGGTACACCGACAGAAGATGGATGTCCGTGGGCGTCACGCCGGAAATGCGCCCCGCCTGTCCCAGCGTGAGGGGGCGGAGGGCCTCCAGCTTCTGCCTGCTCTCGGCGAGGAGGCCGGAAATTGAGGAATAGTCCAGATCACAGGGAAGGCGGACCTCTTCCATCCTCGACAGCCTGGCCACCTGCCGGTGCTGCCGCTCGATATACCCCTCGTATTTGACCTCCACCTCGAGGGCCTGGACTTCCTCTCCCATAGGAGGTTCCGGCGACGGAGAAAACTTCTCCACCAGCGAATAGGGAACCCTCGGCCGGCGCAGCAGGTCAGCCGCTGTGACCGTCTCCGAAAGGGGAGCCGACCCCAGGGCCGACAGGGCGGCGTTCAGACCCTCCGAAGGAGAAATC
>JAPXRK010000345.1:0-1932 GCA_033813575.1 Synergistales bacterium | reverse complement strand
GGGAGAAATCTTCGCATTTTCAAGCCTTTCCGCTTCCATATCGATCCGCTTCCACCGTGCAAGAAGGAGGTTCCACCGTTCATCGCCGAGAAGGCCGATTTTCCTCCCGATGGGGGAGAGCCTGCGGTCTGCGTTGTCATGGCGCAGGAGCAGCCTGTGTTCGCACCGGCTGGTGAGCATCCGGTAGGGCTCCTTCGTGCCCTTGGTGACGAGGTCGTCCACCAGCACCCCGAGATAGGCCTCGGAGCGGGAAAGAACCACCGGCTCCTCTTCCCTGGCTTTCAGGGCGGCGTTGATGCCCGCCAGGAGCCCCTGGGCGGCGGCCTCCTCGTACCCCGACGTGCCGTTGATCTGCCCGGCGCAGAAAAGCCCTTCCACCCTCTTCGTCTCCAGAAAGGGGTGGAGCTGGGTAGGGATGACGTAATCGTACTCTATCGCGTACCCGGGCCGGGTGATGTGGGCAGAGGCGCACCCGGGAAGGGAATGGACCATGGCAAGCTGCACGTCGTAGGGAAGGCTCGTGGAAAAATTCTGCACGTAGACCTCCCTGTTGCCCCTGGACACGGGCTCCAGGAAGATGAGGTGGCTTTCTTTCTCCGGAAACCTGATCACCTTGTCCTCGATGGAAGGGCAGTACCGCGGTCCCGATCCTTCCATCCATCCCAGGTAGAGGGGAGACCGGTTGAGGTTGTCCCTGATGATACCGTGGGTCCGGGAATTGGTCCTCGTGAGGTGGCAGAAATACCCTTCGTGGATCCTCCCCTCACCCCAGAGGGAGAAGGCCAGAGGATCCGGGGCACTTCCCTGGGCTGTCAGGGCCGAGAGGTCGAGGGTGTCTGCATGGAGCCTCGGCGTGGTGTCGGTGCGCATCCTTCCCGTCTCCAGGCCGGCTTCCCGGAGAGACCGGGAAAGCTCCTCCGCGGGAACCTGCCCGAGAGGCCCCGAAAGAAAACTCTCCAGGCCGATATAGACCTTGCCTCCAAGGTAGGTCCCCGTGGCGAGCACCACAGTTTTTCCCTCGTAGACAAGGCCGTATTTCGTCCTGACGCCCCTGATCCTGCCTTTTTCCGCCCAGAGGTCGGTCACCACGTCCTGGTGGACATCCAGGTTCTTCTGGGTCTCCACGGCGAGTGTGTAATGGGCGGCGTAGTCCCGGAGATCGCACTGGGCCCGTAAAGCCCGTACGGCCGGTCCCTTGGACGTGTTCAGCCATCGGACCAGCATGGCGGACCTGTCGGCGGCCTCCGCCTGCTCTCCTCCGAGGGCGCTTCCTTCCCTGACGAGGTGTCCCTTCGCCGGGCCCCCTATGGAGGGGTTGCAGGGCATGAGAGCCGTGTTGTCCAGGTAAAGGTTGAGCTGAAGTACCGACGCACCCATCCGCGCCGCTGCAAGGGCCGCTTCGCACCCGGCATGCCCTCCTCCCACCACGATGACGTCATATTTTTTGTCGCCCACTGCTGCCATTTCGTTCTCTTCCTTTCAGGATCCCGCTTCTGTTCTCAACCGCAGGGGAGCACCGCTCCCTCCTCCACTTCCCACATGCTGCCCGGCCACTCTTCCCCCGGCATCTCCGCCGCCGCGGCCACCACCTGCCACCCCGTTCCCTCCAGGGAGGCCACGGTGATCTTCCGCCCCTCCCCATCGAGCTCGGAGGCTATTTCGTCAAGGAGGATCAGGGGTTTCCGTCTCAGCCGTGCCTCCACGGCCTTGCCTGCCGCGAGCATCAGTGCAACTGAAGCCCTCCGTATCTGGCCCCTGCTGAAAAAAACGGCAGCTTCCCGTCCCCCCGTCCTGACCAGGAGATCATCCCGGTGAGGCCCCACCAGGGAAAGGCAGCTTCTCCTTTCCCTCTCGCTCCAGGTTTCCAGGGACTTCCACCAGTCATCGAGGGGATTTTCCGTTCCCGAACCCCCTCCCCGGACATGGGCAAGT
>JAPXRK010000344.1:0-2612 GCA_033813575.1 Synergistales bacterium | reverse complement strand
GGACAGTACCGTGCCGGTGGCGTCGTCTATGGCGCCGTGGAGCGACCATTCTTTACCGTCCTCCAGCCACTCGAAGGGAGTGGCGTCCACCTGGACCAGGCTCCCGAAACGTTCGCGGCGTTCCCGGCTCCGGTGGCTCTTCCGCCCCCTCCTTCCGTGGGGATTCGCCACTCCCGCGTCCTTGAGGATCCGACCTATGGTCTTGGCGCTTATCCGTACTCCATCAATTCTTTCCAGGAGCTCGGACATATGGTTCAGGCTCGCCCCTCTGTATTCCCCGGCAGCTTTGCCGCACACCATGGACCTCGTCTCCTCCGAAAGGGCATTCGGAGGTCTCCTGTTGCGGTTTCCGTGGGACAGGGAAGAAATGCCCCATGTCAGGATCTTTGCTTTCAGACGGAAGATCTGCCTCCTGCTCATGCCGAGGCGGGCTGCACCTTCCGCAGCAGTCATCTCTCCTTTCACGACCCTGTCCAGGACCGCCGATCTCGTCGCTTCTTTCAGGCTCAAGAAAACATCGCTCCTCATCATCCATATAGAATGACAGATGACATTTTCCCTGTCCCGTTTCAGGTATGACATTATCACTGTCTCGTAACAAAATGTGAGCTTTCCGCTTGACAAAAGCAGAGCTATTACATAAAATGCTTCAACATATCGAAAAAGCGATGATTCGGGATGCCTCCTTCAGGTGTCCGGCAACAGAGAGGAGCGTTCAGCGGCTGAAAGGCGCTCCGGCCGGGGAAGAGGGGCAAAAAGCCCGATGAGCTGAAATGGAAAGGACCGGCCGCCAGGGCGGCACGAATTCCGGAGTACATTTCCGGTCCGGGTCTCCGTCACAGGACCCGAGAGGGGCATGGGATCATCATGCCCAATTAGGGTGGTACCGCGAGTTATGGCTCGTCCCTTAGGGGACGGGCCTTTTTTTATACCCGAAAAAAACAGGAGGTGCGGAGATGTTTGGAGGAACAGGTACAGCGGTGGTGACTCCCTTCAAAGAGGGCAGCGTTGACTATGAGAGCTTCGGAAAATTCCTGAACTGGCAGATCGAAAGCGGAGTGGAATTCCTCGTGGTCCTTGGAACAACGGGGGAGAGCCCCACAGTTTCAGCGGAGGAAAGGGCGGAGATCATCACGTTCGCCGTGAAGACGGCTGCGGGAAGGGTTCCCGTGGTTATCGGGACGGGCAGCAATTCTACGGCCCACACCATCGAGATGTCACGGCAGGCGGAGGCCCTGGGAGCGGACGGGGTGCTCGTGGTGGCCCCCTATTACAACAAGCCTACCCAGGAGGGGCACTACCAGCATTTCAAGGCGACGGCCGCAGCCATCAAGATCCCTCTTATCGTCTACAACGTGCCCGGCCGTACCGGGACGAACATTCTTCCAGAGACGGTGCAGCGCCTCAGCAGGATCCTCAATATTGCAGGCATCAAGGAAGCAGCGGGAGACATGGCACAGATCGACATGCTGGTCCGGCTCATCAAGAAAGACCGGCCCGATTTCGCCATCCTCTCCGGGAACGACGACCAGGCGTTCCATCTTGTGAACAGCGGAGGCGACGGTGTTATTTCAGTGCTCTCCAACGTAATGCCCCGGGAGACGTCGGACATGATCCGCCTTGCCCTCTCCGGAGAGGTGGAGAAAGCCAGGGAACTCCATCACAGGATGTTCCCGCTCATGAAGAACCTGTTCGTCGAGGCGAACCCCATTCCGGTGAAATACGCCGTGAACCGCCTCGGGTTGTGCAGCAACGAGCTTCGTCTTCCCCTGGTGCCGGCGTCGGAGAAATGCATGGCCGTCGTCGATGCCTCCATGAAGGAGTGCGGGGTGGGGGCATGAAGTACGGACTCGTGGGGGCGTCGGGGCGCATGGGAGGGGAGATCCGCAGGATCTTTTCCACCCATGAGCTCTGCTACACCCTCGATATTACCGGAGAGACGGGCGAAGGCGTCCCGGAGGTGATGGTCGATTTCTCCCAGCCTTCCGCCCTCGGGGCGACGCTCGCGGCTGTCAGGAGATTTTCATGCTCCCTGGTGATCGGTACCACCGGGCTTTCCGAAGCACAGCTGGAAGAAGTGAAGGACCTCGGGCGCTCCGTGCCTGTCGTGCAGAGCTTCAACTTCGCGGCCGGAGTGACCCTTTTCAAGATGATCCTCCGTGAGTTCGGACCGCTTTTCGCGGACTGGGACGTGGAGATCTGCGAGACGCACCACAACAAAAAGAAGGACGCGCCGTCGGGAACGGCGATCCTTCTCAGGGATGCCCTGGGGAGAGATTGCCCTGCACATTCCCTCCGGATGGGCGGAGTTCCTGGAGACCATTCCGTTATATTCGCCAGCGAAGGGGAATTGTTCTCACTCACTCACAGGGCCATATCCAGGAGCGTCTTCGCATACGGCGCCCTCAGGGCGGCTGAATTTGCCGCCGCTGCACAGCCGGGATTCTACTCTTTCGAGGAGGTTCTCACATGCGGACGGAAGACATCATAAGGCTCATTAAGGAATCGAAGAAAAAAACGCCGTGCACGGCGTATGTCTCCGGTGACCTGGAGGGGTTCCGGGCGGAAGGGGTTGTCTTTGTGGGGGGAAGGGATTTCGGGATCCTCTCGGG
>JAPXRK010000343.1:0-2613 GCA_033813575.1 Synergistales bacterium | reverse complement strand
GTGAAGTCCTGGTCGCCCGAGTTGTACATCAGTTCGGCGACGATCTCGCCGCCGAGCTTCTTGTAGGACTGCTTGAAGAAATTGCCGAGGCCCACGCAGTAGTCGTTGGCCACGTCCACAAGCAGGGCGGCCTTCTTCATGTTGAGGGTCTTCACCGCATAGGTGGCGGCGCCGGCACCCTGGAAGGGATCGATGAAGCAGGCCCTAAAGACGTACTTCTTGCCCTGGGTCACGAGAGGGTTGGTGCAGGAGGTTCCCATCATGGGAATCTTTGCCGCTTCGGCCACTTCGCCGCCCGCCATGGCGAGGGAGGAGCCGTAGGTCCCGATGACGGCGACGACCTTGTCGCGCTCCACAAGCCTCTTCACGGCATTCGCCGCTTCAACCTTGTCGGTTTTGTTGTCGACGATGACAAGCTCCACTTTCTTCCCGAGAAGTTCGGGCAGCTCCTTGTGGGCCATCTGGACGCCCTCGAGTTCGAGCTGGCCGCCAAAAGCCGTTCTTCCCGTCAGGGGAAGGTACACGCCGATCTTGATGGTATCGGCTGCAACCGCAGTTCCCGCAAGAACCAGGACAAGCATTGCCGCGAGCAATACATTACGAAGCTTCATTTGCATATTTCCCTCCTCGGATGTGATTTACTGACTTCCCCGAAATTATACACAAAAAAGACGCATACAGGAAGAGTGAATTTACCCTGCGGTAATATGGAAATCATTCCCGCAGACCGGACGGCTGCAGGGATGACTTCACCCGGTCCCTGAGTTCCGCCCTCTTGCCGCCGTTCCAGCTCGAGGTCCTGGTGAAATAGCCGGTGATCCTCGTGATGCCGTCCACATCGCCGCTCCCGCACCAGGCGCACTCCGTCCGGAGCCCCCGGCTCACCCGGCCGCAGCCGTTGCATATGGTGAACTCGGGACTGAAAGCTATCTGGGCATTTTCGGAGTGGAGGAATACTTTTCGTACGAAAGACGCAAGTGCCGCGGGGTCCGGCCTGTGTTCGCCCATCCAGATATGAGTGATGGCGCCGGCGGTGATCATGGGGTGGAACCGCCCCTCCTCCACTGCCTTTTCCGCAGGATCCAGTGCAAGGGAATAGGCAAAGTGACTGCTGTTGGTATAATACACCTCTCCGCTCAGTGGATCGCCCCTGACGACTTCCGCGGCCCGGGGCCAGGCCTTCAGGTCGAGCCTGGCGAAACGGTAGGCCGTGCTCTCGGCCGGCGTCTGTTCAAGGACAATGGAAAGTCCCAGTCGTTCGGAGAGAATCTCACATTTCAGGTTCATGTACTGGACCACAGCGAGTGCAAGGTCCAGGGCCTCCTTTGACTCGTGAAGCTGGCAGCCCGTCATGACCTGGACCATCTCATTCACCCCAAGGATCCCGATGAGGTACCTGGACTTGTCCAGCCGAAGGTACGCCTCGCCGTCATGCTTCATGCAGAGTACCGAAAGAGGCCCGTCCTTCCCCCGGGACAGGATCCGTTCTATGAAACGCCGCTTCTGAACATGAGCCTTCGCTGCAATTTCCATGAAGTGGTCCACCAGGTCGAAGAGGGTTTCTCTTTCTCCTCCGCTCCTGTACGCAAGCCGCGGCAGGTTCAGGGTGACGTTCTGCAGTGCACAGAAGCGAAGCTTCCAGGGTGTCCGCGCGTCAAGAAGATCGCCTTCGTCCAGCTCAAAGCTCAGGCGGCAGCACTCTGAAAGCTTCACGGAATCGCCCCTGTCGAAAACAAAATAGGTGTTGCCCTTCTCGGCGGAGAGTTCGCAGGCAAGGGTGAGCATCTCGTCCCATCCTTCTTCCCGGAAGAAATCCTCCGTGATATGGAGCAGGGGCTTCGGGAAAAAGAAAGGCTGTCCTCTGCTGTCTCCATCGAGATAAACGCTGAAGAGGGCTTTCAGGAAGCTTTTCGCCTCGGACGAATATTCTCCGTAGGTTTTCCCTGTCTCCACGCCACCCGGCCCGATGGCAGGAACATTCCGGAAATGTTTGGGCACCTCGTAATACAGGTTGATATCCGTGAAGGCCACCTGCCCTCCCCTGCCTCCGGCAAGCTGGTTAAACTCGAAGATCAGTGTCTGTGCGATCTGCCTCATCCGCTCAAAGGAGAGCCCTTCAAGATAGGGGGCAAAGAAAATGTTCACCGCGTCCCAGCCTATGGCCCCGGCAAAATTGTTCTGAAGAACGGATGTCATCTTCAGCATATGGGCAAGAAGAACATCAGGGTGTTTTGCCGGTGACGAGACGCTTGTAATGGAAGGAACATTCAGCCCGTACTTCGCGACATAGGCCAGGCTCTGTCCGGAACAGTAGGGACGGTTTACCATTCCGAGGTCATGGAGGTGTATGGTCCCCTCCAGGTGAGCTTCCGCAACATCCTTTGAGAAGACCCTGGTCAGCGCATACTGCTTCAGGGCGAGTTCGGCTATGGAGAGATTGATGGATTCCGGATTATGGGTGGTGTTGCTGTTCTCACGGTTGGGGTTCAGCATCATCGTCTCAAGGTCATGAACAGGTATGCCGATTTTGCTGTGATCCTGAAGTTTTGCGTCAAGTCCCCTCTGGAAAAGCTTCACGTTCACAAGCTCCCTCACCAGGGAGGTAGTTATCCT
>JAPXRK010000342.1:0-2624 GCA_033813575.1 Synergistales bacterium | reverse complement strand
TCCAAGGGTCTTGTGGGCCAGCGGGGCGCAGTGAAGACCCGGACGGGTCTCTATGCCCCACTCATCTGACAGCTTTGCCGCGAGAACTCCGTTGTCCCTGCCGCGGAAGTTGACCGCAAAAACCGGCAGACGCCCGTCCATGGTCTTCCGTCCCGAGAACTGCACGCCGGGAAGGGAGAGCAGGCCTTCAAGAAGCAGGGCGCCGAGTGCCTCTTCCCGTCTCCTGATATTTTCCATCCCCGTCTCTTCGATCCATTCAAGGGCCGCAAAGAGCCCAGCTATCCCGGGAAGATTGGGGGTACCTGCCTCGAACTTGTCCGGCATTGTGTCGGGCTGCAGTTCGAGATGGGAAAAGCTTCCGGTGCCGCCCTCAACGAACCATTTCGTTTTTTCGGCGAAATCGGGTTTCCAGAGAATACCCCCTATGCCCTGGGGTCCGAAAAGGCCCTTGTGGCCCGTGAAACAGAGGGCGGCGAGGCCGAGTTTTTCCGCGTTAAGTGGAAGAATGCCCGCAGTCTGCGCACAGTCGGCGACCAGGGGGACTCCTGCCTCCCTGCAGAGGGCGGCTATGGAATCCAGGTCCTGTACCGTGCCGCACACGTTGCTGCAGTGGGAGAGGGCCATCATGGAAACATCGGATCCGCCCAGCGCCTTCACCACAGTTGAGGGATGGAGGAAGCCTTCTCCGTCGCAGGGAAGGACCTCCACGGATACGCCCATGGTCTCGAGACGGCGGAGAGGCCTGACGACCGCGTTATGCTCCATGGACGAGATGAGGACCTTCATTCCGGGCTTGAGGTATCCCTTGAATACCACGTTGAGGGACTCGGTGACGCTGGCGGTGAAGTTCACGTACCTGGCGTCTCCTTCCCATCCCCCGAAGAATGACGCGAGAAGCTCCCGGCACGAGAAGACCAGGTCAAGGGTCCCCATGTCGCGCTTCGATGCGCTCCCCCGAGCGAGGTTTGCGCCGCACCCGGTGAGAAAGTCCGACATAGCCCTTGCCACGCACTCCGGCTTCGGCCATGTCGTGGCCCCGTTGTTCATGTAAATAGCCAAAAGAATTCCCTCCCGGTTATAATATTTATAATCATATCATACACGTTTTCGTGAAATTTTCTATCCGCACCCCACTTCCCGCGAGGTTGAAATATATATTCCATGAACAGCACATGCTCTGCCTGAAGAATTCTGCGGGACCCGATTGACTGGATTTCCAGCACTCACTATAATTAATGAACAGTTGCAATAATTTTCTTTTTTCAGGGCATTTTTTACTTTAACTTAAGGAGGGGGTCTTTCCATGAAGGTCAGATGTGTTCCCGGTGCAGCACTGGCGGCGCTTCTGATTGTTTTCCTTCTTTTCATTCCGTTTTCCGCGCAGGCGGCAGATCCGCCGGATCCGGCCGACGACCAGGTGATTCTGTATGAACATACCGGTTATGAGGGAGGCAGCATAGGCTTCGGCCCCGGGACCGATGTTCCCGATCTCACGAAGTGGAACCTGCCCACCGGAGAGAAGTGGAACGACAGGATCAGTTCCATGGCCGTGGGAAAGAATGTAAAAGTCATCCTGTGGCAGCACATCAACTACGGGGGCGACAGCGTGCCGTACGAGGGAGACGGCGAAAATGACCTGCTTATCGGCGATCTCCACGCCGCGGGATGGGGGGACAGGGTCTCTTCCCTGAAAGTTACGGCCCGGCCGGTACAGCAGCAGGAAGAACAGGAACAGGGGAGTTCCGGTCCGACGGCTGGAGAACCCGCCCCGCACCAGGTCTTCCTGTTCGAGGAACCGGATTTCGGAGGTCAGAGCCTGGGATTCACCTACGACAACGATGTCCCGAACCTTACCAGGTGGAACCTGCCCTCGGGTGAAAAATGGAATGACCGGATCAGCTCCCTGAAAGCGGGAAAGGATACGCGGATAACCCTCTACCAGAACTCAAACTACGGAGGAGCCAGCGTCAGTTTCGAGGGCGACGGTACATACGGAGCGGAAGTGCCCGATCTTCACGTCACCGGGTGGGGGAATGCCGTCTCCTCGCTGAAGGTCAGAAAGAGCTATATTCCCAAGGCGAACGAGGTGTTTCTCTTCGAACACGAGAACTACGACGGGGCGGGCCTGTTCCTGTATAAAGGCAGGGATATCGCCGATCTCCGGGCATGGGCCATCACGGGAAGCAGAAGCTGGAACGACAGGATCAGCTCTCTGAAGATCGGCAGGGACGTGATGGTATACGTCTGCACGGAAATCAATTCCGGGGGCGTATGCGTCCCTTACAGGGGAGACGGGGTCGGCGAAACGTTTATTTCGAGCCTCCACGGAGAGGGGTGGGGAGACAAGATCTCATCCCTGAAGGTCAGGGAAAGGAACTGGGACCCGTCAAGCGAGACCTCGTCAGGCGGCGGCTCTGAAGAGGAAGGACAGTCGGACGAGGAGGAACAGGACGAGCCGGAGCCTCACCAGGCGATCCTCTTCGAACATTCCGACTTCACCGGGGACAGGCTGGTGTACGCTTTCGACAGCGAGATGCCCGATCTCACGAAAATTTTCCTGAAGGGGTCTTCGAGAAGCTGGAACGATGCCGTCAGTGCCGTGAAGGTGGGAAAAAACGCAAAAC
>JAPXRK010000341.1:0-2635 GCA_033813575.1 Synergistales bacterium | reverse complement strand
GAGGAGCATTTCGCCCGGGGAGGCCTGGGCGAAGCGGTCGCCGCCCTCGTGAGCGGCGCCTACCCCGTCCCGGTGAAGCAGGTCGCGGTGTTCGACAAGTTCGGCCAGAGCGGTTCTCCGGCGGAGCTGCAGGAGTATTACGGCCTGACGGCGTCCCAGATCGTGAGCGCCGCAGTGCAGGCCTGGACCATGCGCAGGAGGTAAGAAATGGATATTCGCCTGGCAGGAGTCACCAAGGTATTCGAACCGGACATCGTCGCCCTCGAGGACATTTATCTCTCCATCGACAAGGGGGAGTTCGTCTACCTTGTGGGGACCACAGGCTCGGGCAAGACCACCCTCCTCAGGCTCATCTCCCGGGAGTACATTCCCACCAGGGGCCAGATCACCGTGGGTGACGTGAATCTGAGAAAAATCGGACACGGCAGTCTTCCCTTCTACAGGAGGGACGTGGGGGTCGTCTTCCAGGACTACAAGCTGCTGCCCAACCTGACGGTGTTCGAAAACGTGGCCTTCGTGCTGGAGGCCATGGGCATTCCGCCGAGAGTCGTGCAGAACCGGGCCAACGAAGTGATCGACCAGGTGGGACTGTGGAGACGGCGGTTCCTCAAGCCTCCCCAGCTTTCCGGGGGGGAGCAGCAGCGGGTCGCCATCGCCAGGGCCATGGCGAACTCACCGTCCATCTTCCTCGCCGACGAGCCCACCGGAAACCTCGATCTCCGGACGTCCGAAGAAATAATGCGCCTTCTCCTGTCCATCAACGCCGCCGGAACCACCGTTCTCGTGGCCACCCACGACCAGTACCTCGTCGATGCCTACCGCCAGCGCCTCGTGGAACTCCACAACGGACGGCTCAAGCGCGACGAGAGGAGAGGGAGGTATTTCATCGATGGCGAGCTTTAAATACGCCCTGCGGGACACCTTCCGGCTCATCTGCCGCCACTGGGGCCTGAGCATCCTCACCCTCATCACTGCTGCCTCGGTGCTCTACATCCTCGGATTTACCGCCCTCTTCGCCCTGAATGTTCGCCACCTGGTCTCCCGGATCGAGGGAGGCCTGGTGGTGCAGGTCTACATGAAGAAGGGCGAAAAAACGGACGACGTCTACGCCAGGGTGAAGGCAAACCCCACGGTCACCAGCGTCAGAGCCATCTCTCCCGAGGAGGCCCTCGACCGCCTCCGGGCGAAACTGGGAAACCAGGCCAGGGCCGTCACCCTCATGGGGGAAAACCCTCTGCCCTGGAGCCTGGAGATCCAGGTCCAGCGGGCGGAGCACATCACGCCCCTCGTCCGGGACCTCGTGGTCTTCCCCTCCGTGGAGGAAGTGATCTACTCGGGAAAGCTTGTGGAGCGCCTTTCCACCATATCCCGGGCATCGGCGGGCGTGTCGGCCACCATCCTCGTCCTCGCGGTGACCATCAGCGCCCTGGTGATCTTCAACACCATCCGTATCGCCATCTACTCCAGGAAGGAGGAGATCGAGGTCATGCTCCTCATCGGGGCCACCAAGACCTACATCTCCCTTCCCTTCGTTTTCCAGGGGATGTTCCTCGGCGCCGGGGGAGCCCTGCTCGCCGTGGCGGGCCTCTGGGCCACCTACGCTTCGGCGGTGGACGCCGTGCGTTCGACCCTCGCGTTTCTTGATATAATTGTCAACCAGCAGGTCCTGATCCATTTCTACCTCCTTCTCTTCGCCACGGGCGCGACCATGGGCTGGATGTGCAGCTGGCTCGCCGTGAGCCGCTTTACTTCGAGGGCGCTCCGCCCCCGCTGACTCCGACGAAGGGAGCTGACCACAGTGAAGAACCCGCGAACAGCCTGTTTCCTTCTTGCGGCCGCCATTTTCCTCGCTTCCGCCGGGCCCCTTTCCGGCGCCTCGGGCCTTGACAGCAGGATAGCCCAGGAAGAGGCCCGGATGAGGATCCTGGAAAAGCAGATCTCCGAGCACCAGAAGCGGGCGAAACAGATGGGGGAGAAGGAAAAGGGCGTGCTTACCCAGCTCAATTCCCTGGACCAGAAAAAGAAGGTGACCGAACAAAGGATACGGGTGCTTGAACTGAAGCATGAAAAAGTGAAAAACACCATCGCGGGACTCAGGGCGGAAGTCCGGCTGACCGAGCAGGAACTCGCGGAGATGATGCAGATCCTCGAGAACCGGCTCGTGGACATCTACAAGTACGGAGGCGTGGCGGAATTCAACCTCCTTCTTTCCTCCACCACGGCCCACGAGGCCATGGAGACTTCCTACCTGCTGAACCGCATCGCCCTCCAGGACCAGGCCATGATCGGCGAAATGCTCGAGAAGAAGGACCGCCTGCTTCAGGCCGCCGCCCGGATGGAGCAGCAGGAAAAGGAACTCGCGGACAATGCGTCCCGCCTCAACGGCGAGAGAAAGACGTTCCGGAACGAGATCAACAAGAGCAATGTCTTTCTCGGACAGGTGAGGCAGGAGCGGTCCCTTCACGAACAGGCCGTGAAGGAGCTTCTCCAGTCGCAGAAGGAAATACAGCAGACCGTGATGGCCCTCATGCGGAAAAAGAGGGACGAGGAGTCCCGGGACAAGGGACGGTCGGCCCAGTATACCTATCTGCCGTCGGGAGGGCAGCTTTCCTGGCCCGTCCAGGGGCAGATCACG
>JAPXRK010000340.1:0-2642 GCA_033813575.1 Synergistales bacterium | reverse complement strand
GATCGGGATGGCGCGCCCCGATGTCTGCGCCCTCTTCGCGGGCCTGGCGTCGCGGCCCGTGATGCGGGACTGCGAAGGCAGGGCCGTGGACTTTTCCGAAGCGGTGGTCTTCCTCTCGGCGGACTGTCCTCCCGAGGCTGCCCGGCCCGGTGCGGGCATCGGGTTTGCGGACAGGGGAGGCGAAGGGGAGGACGGCGGACTGCCGGATGCCCTCCGCCGCTCCGCAGGGACTGCGCTGCCCTGTGAGCTCGCCGTCCTCGCGGAAGAGGCCGTGGTCTTCCTTCCGCTCCGGAGGGACAGTCTTCGTGTCATTTTCCGCAGGGAGCACGAGGAGCGGCTCCGGAAGTTCGCCGCGGAAAAGGGGTTTTCCCTCACCCTGGACGGCAGGCTTGTCGAGGCCGTGCTCGACAGCGCCGGGTCGTCCGGGGGGAACGGGCCGGCCCTGGCGAAGGCCGCCGGAAGCCTCCTTCCCGTCCTGGCCGAGACGGTGATCCGGGCCGTTTCGGAGGGAAAGCGGGGGGAGATCCGCCTGGTCTCCGACAGGGGCGGTGTCGGCGCCGTCTTCGTTCCGGAGGCCGGGCAGGGTGAGAAAGACCCCGGCATCGCCGCGTAACACCCTTCCCGCAGAGATGCGGGAAGCGCCTTCCGGCGAGTTTCATTGAAAAAACCCCGTCAAAAGGAGGATCCCGATGAACAGTTCACAGCATCCCACAGGCGGTTCAAACCCGTTCCGAAACGGCGCCCCGTCTTTCGAGAAGGCCCTCGGCGCATTCTTCCGCCCCATGCGGAAGGTGGAACTCCCTGAACCTCCGGCGGGGAGGAAGGTGTACCTCTCGGCGGACCACCACCTGTTCCACACCAACATCCTGAAGCATTGCCCGGAGCGGGGCAGGCTCTTCCGGACGGTGGAGGAAATGAACGCCTCATTCCTCGACCTCCACAACCGTACCGTGGGAAGGGACGACGTGGTCATCTTCGCCGGGGACTACCTCTGGAAGGGCAGGGGCGGCAACCCGGAGTACGACAACTCCCCCGCCGGGCGCTTCCGGGAGATGAAAAGCCTCACGGGAAAGCTGAACGGGAAAAAGTACCTCGTCCGGGGCAACCATGACAAGTTCACGGACGAGGAATACCTGGAGGCCGGCTTTGCGGGCTGCGGCCGCTATGGCGTCATGTCCGCGGAGGGGGAGGACGTGGCGGTCATCCATAGTCCGAAGGAGGTCATCAACCTGTGGTACGGCTTCATGGGGACGCCCGGGTACTTCAATGAAGCCCACCTGGGCTACAGCACCTGCCTCGGGGACATCGTCACCATTCCGGGGCGGTACCTCTGCGGCCACGTGCACCAGATGTGGCGCCGCCTCGGGCCCTTCGTCAACGTGGGGCTGGACGTCTGGGACATGCGCCCAGTGCTGCTCGAAGACGCCCTGGCGGCCTACGGCGAGCCCGGCGGGATCCTGGCGAAGGGGGAGGAAGAGGAGGAGTCCTCCTGACCGGCGGGCGACTCTTCTTTTCCGGAGCTGCCTGGGGAATTCTTTCTTTCCTGCCGCAGGCTGCCCGGGGACAGAAGAATATAGAATATATGTACCAGCAAAAACTTCCTAACTTTCATTTATTATGATATTCTTCCTGAGAGAGCAACGAGTGGAGGAAAATGCCATTTCATCAATTTTCTGAGAGTTAAAATTACCTGTTTTATGAAAGCTTTTGCATGGGGCACATGCAGTTCGATTCGCCTTGAACGCTGAATAGATGACTTTTTATCTCTATTAATCTGCTTGTGAGGAGGACGTGCGCCATGCGGAAGATTCTGCCTGCCCTTGTGTTATGTTGTATTGTCTTTTTTGCCCCTTCAGCCTCCGCAGTGACAATCCGCGATTTCGACATCAGCTACCACCGGTACCTCAACACCGACATCGTCAAGAACCCGGACGCCGCAAACATCGAGGAGATCATCCGCTACTGGGCGGACGCCATTTACGAGTCCTCCAACGGGGAGGAACTCCTGGGCACGGTCCGCATCTTCCAGGGACCCACGAGTTTCCTCTCGAGCTACCGGCTGGCGGACATCGTCTGGGAGGAGGCGGGGCACCCCCGGGCAGCCTTCGGGGCCTACGACTCCTACGACGCCCAGAAGCCCCTCGGTCTTCGGATGGCCATGTTTGATTCATTCCGGGACTATTCCTCCGGCGAGATCCTTAAAAACCTTCTTTCTCCAAAAAATCACGCCTACGCAGGTTATGCCCTTGCCGCCCTCTGCGGTTATTTTGTCCACGATCTGCGGGAGGAGTACGCCATTGAACGGAACGGAAAGAAGTACCCCGCCCTCCAGTTTCCCACCATACTGAACGACGTCGCTCCGGCGGCCTTCGAGGGCGACCTCAGGGCGCTCAACCACTCCACGAAGGCCCTGTACGGGAACGGTCCGGCCACGGCCCAGAAGAAGAAGTGGGGCGTCAGTGCATGGGAATACCTGACTCAGAAGCGCGGCCTTCCGAAGAAGGCTCTTCCCGCTGCGCCGAAGGGCAAAAAGAAAGCTTCCCTTGACGAGAGCGAATACCGCTTCCTCATCCAGTCGGGCAAGCATTCCAGGGATGCCCAGCGGCAGCTCCGGATCGTGTGGGTCTCCTCGCCGATCTTTC
>JAPXRK010000339.1:0-2645 GCA_033813575.1 Synergistales bacterium | reverse complement strand
GGATATCACTCCTTCGAGACGGTCTTCCCACCTGGCGAGGGCTCGCGCCGCCCGTGACTGTTTTCCCGATATGAACCGGTCTGCAGTAAAGGACCCGTCCGGGCATCCCCCGCATTCCGGGCTGCAGCCGGCGGGCAGAATAGTGTCTTCACGGATCATGGATCGTCACCTCTGGAAAACGGGTACTGGACCGGGTTCCGGAACAGAGGTACCCGCCCGGTCCTCTCTTGCCAAAAAGCCGCGGATGTCTATAATTTACTATGAAGAAAGATACATGCCGGGTGTATTTTAGCAACTTTGCCCACCCGATGGATATATTGTCGTGAAAGGAGAGACTGCAATGAAAAAGAGAACCATGCGCGACGGCATCTTCCTCATGGGGGCAGTGGACTGGAACCGCCGTCTTTTCGACTCGCTCATCCCCCTCCCCGAGGGGACGAGCTACAACGCATACCTCGTGGAGGGATCCGAAAAAACCGCCCTCATCGACACAGCCGACCCGGAGCTTGAGTATGTGCTCCTGGAACAGCTGGAAGATGTGAAGAAGATCGACTACATCATATCGCTGCACACGGAGCAGGACCATTCCGGGGCTATCCCGACCCTGCTCGGGAAGTACCCCGGTGCACGTGTCGTCTGCTCCACCAAGGCCAAAGAACTGCTCCAGGATCATCTTCACATAGACGGCAGTGTCATCGACGCCATGGACGACGGACAGACGCTCTCCCTGGGAAACCGGACCTTCACCTTCATCCACACTCCCTGGGTCCACTGGCCGGAAACCATGTGCGCCTACCTCCAGGAGGAGAAGATCCTCTTTTCCTGTGACTTTTTCGGCTCCCACCTGGCCACCTCCGACATGTTCGCAGGGGAAAGTCCGGCCATCTACGAGGGTGCCAAGCGGTACTACGCCGAGATCATGATGCCCTTCCGGTCCATCATCAGGAACAACATGAAGAAGCTCGAGGGCTACGAGATCGGCATGATCGCCCCGAGCCACGGGCCCGTCTTCGACAAGCCCGAATTCATCCTGGACGCATATCGGGACTGGATCTCCGACAGGGTGTCCAACTTCGTGGCTATCCCTTACATTTCCATGCACGGAAGCACGGAGATCATGGTCAATCACCTTCTCGACGCACTGGTGGAGCGGGGCGTAAAGGTCCAGAAATACGAGCTTACCGTGACAGACATCGGGAACCTTGCCATCGACCTTGTGGATGCCGCAACCATCGTCATCGGCACCCCCACGGTCCACTTCGGCCCCCACCCGGCGGTCTACTCGGCGACCCATCTCGCAAACGCGCTCCGGCCGAAGCTGAAGTACGCAGCCATCATCGGTTCTTACGGATGGGGAACCAAGGCGGTCGAGCAGATCTCCGGCCTGATCCCCAACCTGAAGGCCGAAGTGCTCGGAACGGTGATGTGCAAGGGGAAGCCCCGGGCGAAAGACCTGGCGGAACTGGACGCCCTTGCCGATGCAATCGCGGAGAAACACAGGGCGCTGTAGGACTGTACTGCGGGGGAGGAGTGAATCTCCTCCCCTTTTTTATTTTTTCCACGGGGAGGAAAACACCATGGGTCTGAAGAGGGGCGTTGTGCGGGCGGCAGTGGTCCAGGCCGCACCGGTGATCATGGACAGGCAGGGGACCATGGAACGAATCCGGAAACTGACGGGAGAAGCAGCGGAACAGGGAGCCAGGATCATCCTGTTCCCGGAGGCTTTTATTCCCTGCTATCCCAGGGGACTCTCCTTCGGCTCGGTGGTGGGAAACCGAACCATGGAGGGCCGAAAGGACTGGAGCAGGTATTACGAAAACTCCATCGACGTCCCCGGCCCGGAGACCGGACAGCTGGGGGAGCTGGCGGCCGAACACGGGATCTATCTTTCCATCGGCGTGATGGAGCGGGAAGGAGGGACCCTCTTCTGCACCCTGCTCTATTTCGGACCTGACGGCTCCCTCCTTGCGAAGCATAGAAAGCTGAAGCCCACGGGAAGCGAGCGGCTCATCTGGGGGGAAGGGGACGGCAGCACTCTTGCGGCGGTAAACACGCCCTACGGCGTCATGAGCGGCCTCATCTGCTGGGAGAACTACATGCCCCTGGCCCGGGCCGCCGTCTACGGGAGGAATCCCTCCATCTACCTTGCCCCAACAGCCGACCAGCGGGACGGGTGGCAGTGCTCCATACGCCACATCGCCCTCGAGGGACGGTGCTTCGTTCTCTCGTGCAACCAGTTCGTCACGAAGGACATGTACCCCGGTGATCTCCAGTGCTACAGGGACCTCGAATCCCAGCCCGACATTATGTGCCGGGGCGGCAGCGCCATCATCGATCCTCTCGGGAACTACCTCGCAGGCCCCTCCTGGGACCGGGAGGAGATCCTCTGCGCCGACCTGGACCTCGCTTCGGTGGCGGAAGCCCGCTACGACTTCGACGTCATGGGCCACTATGCCCGCCCCGATGTGTTTACCCTGCTGGTGAACGGAGAGCCTATGAGAGGAATCGATTATTCCGGTCCGCTTCCCTTTTCCGGAGAGGTGCTGCCCGAATGAATGACCGGCACGGAACTCCTTTCTGCGACGGTGGGCTGCTGCGGGAAACGGCTGAGAAGGCCATTAGCTGGCTTGAAGCCCTTCCGTTCC
>JAPXRK010000338.1:0-2645 GCA_033813575.1 Synergistales bacterium | reverse complement strand
GTGTGCGGTGCTTTTTGCGGTTGCGGTGTTCTGCCTTGCGGCTCCTTTCGGGGCCGAGGCCGCCCGGGAAGTCAAGATGTCCTATAACGGCCCGGCGGATGCGGAGAACAACGCGGTTCACCTTTTCGCGGAGAACTTCGCGAAATTGGTGGCCGAAGGGACCGCCGGCGAAGTGGTCGTGAAACTCTTCCCGGACAGCCAGCTCGGGAACGAGGAAGAACGCATGGAGCTTCTCTCGAAGCAGGGGATGAACCAGCCCATCATCAACGTGGCTTCCTTTGCCGGCGTTGCGCCTGTTTTCCCGGAGATCTACGCTTCCGCCATCCCCTTCATGTTCAACAACTACAAAGCCGCCCATTTCTTTTTTGATGAAAGCCAATACTGGAAGAGGGCGAAAGAAGAGTTTTTCAAGCGGACCGGCGCCTATCTCATCGAAGCCGTTGAGGAGGGAGGTTTCCTCGCCTTCACCAACAACAAGAAGGAAATCCGCTCCCCCAAAGACTTCGAGGGACTGAAATTCCGGGGCATGGACGAAGGGCAGGTCATCCTGTACAAATCCTTTGGTGCCAGCGGAACACCCATTCCGTGGACAGAGCTCTACATGGCCCTCAAGACCGGCGTGGTGGACGGCCAGATGAACCCCGCCATGTACGTCAAGATGGGAAGCCTCCAGGAAGTGCAGAAGTACCTCACCCTGGCCAATATCCAGTATTCCGACCAGTTCCTGGTGATCAACGGCGATTTCCTCGATTCCCTCTCCCCTGAGCACAAGACGGCCGTCATCGAGGCCGGAAAGAAGGCCAACGCCCTGAACCGCCAGGCCATGGCCGATCAGGACAAAAAAGATATCGACTTCCTCGTGGGAAAGGGCATGGTCGCCTATGCTCCCACGACCGAAGAGATGGACGCTTTCCGCGCCGCAGGCCAGCCGGCCTACGTGGAATGGCTGAAGTCAAGGGCCGGTGAGGAATGGCTCAACCTTGCCCTCGAGTGCGCGAAGAACGCGAACGAGAAGGCGAAATAGCGTCGCCATGGCACCCGCCCCTCACCCTGAGCAGAAAGAGAGCCGTCTCGCCGCCTGGACCCGCAGGCTTGAGCGAACCAGCGCATGGACCGGCTGTTTCCTCCTGCTGATCAATGTCGGCGACATTCTCCTCGGCATTTTCTGCCGGTACGTGCTGAAAAGCTCCATCATCTGGACCGAAGAAGTGGCCCGCTTCTCTCTCGTATGGATGGTGATGCTGGGCGCCCTGGGTGCGGCGGTGAAGGGGGACCACATGGTCATCGACTTTGTGGTTCCCCGTTTCCCCGCAGCCCTGCGGAGAATCGTGGAGTGGGGGCGCTTCCTGCTTGCCGCGGGAATCCTGGCTCTCATGATCTGGCTGGGATGGGTCAACGCCGTCCAGACGTGGCACATGAAAACCATGGCGCTGCACATTCCCAAGACCATACCCCTTCTCTCCATCCCCGTAGGCCTGGCCCTGCTGCTTGCGGGAACCGTCCTGATGCATCTGCAGACCATCGAAAGGAGGGGATGAGATGGGCCTTTCCATGCTGTTTGCCTTTCTCGCTCTCATGGTCCTCGGTGTCCCCCTGTACATGGCGCTGCTCTCCACGTCTCTCCTCGGCATCGTGATGCTGGGGGACCTGTCCCTTCTCAGGGTCATGAGCCAGCAGTTTTTCGGGGGGATGGATGTCTTCTCCCTGATGGCCATTCCGTTTTTCATTCTTGCGGGCATATTGATGAACCGTTCCGGCCTCACCGACCGTCTTCTCGACTTCAGCAGGCTTCTTGTGGGCTCAGTCAGGGGAGGCCTCGGCTACGTCAACGTCGTCGGCGGAATCATCCTCGCAGGCGTCAACGGTTCCGCCGCTGCGGACGCCTCGGCTCTCGGCTCCATCCTCATCCCCGCCATGATAAAGGACGGCTTTTCGCCTCCCTACGCAGCGGGGCTGACGGCGGGCAGCGCCCTCATCGGTCCCATCATCCCCCCCAGCATCTTCATGATCATCTACGCCACCATGACCAACACTTCCATCGGCGGGCTGTTCGCCGCCGGCATTCTGCCGGGGCTGCTCCTCGGCGGGGCCTTCATGGCCATGAACTATGTCTACTCCCACAGATACCAGGTTCCCGTGGCCGACTTCGCCGAAGTACGCAAACGGAAAAAAGAAATTCTTACCCGTTCCGTAGTGGCCCTGTTCGCGCCGGTAATCATCATCGGCGGGATCGTCACGGGAATCGTAACCCCCACTGAATCCGGAGCGTTGGCCGTAGCGTATTGCCTGTTCGCGGGTTTTTTCTACACAAGGGTACTTACCCTCAGTATTCTTGCGGAATCCTTCTATGAAACAGTCCGCCTGTCGAGTTCCATATTCCTCATCATGGGCGCCGCCACAGTGATAGGATGGCTTCTCAAGTGGGAGCAGGTTCCCCAGAAATTCGCCTCCCTCATCCTCAATGCAGGTTTGCTGGATAAGCCATGGCTCCTCATGATTGTCCTGAGCGCGATCATCTTCCCCGTGGGCATGTTTATGGAAGAGGTTTCCACCCTGGCCCTTCTCACCCCCATTTTCGCCCCCATCGCCATGAAGGCCGGGATCGACCCGTTCCATTTCGGTGTCGTCATGACTCTCAACGTCAC
>JAPXRK010000337.1:0-2648 GCA_033813575.1 Synergistales bacterium | reverse complement strand
TCCCTGTTCAAACCCGGCGAAGTCGGGATAATACCCTGGCATGAAACGGTGCAGAAATTTGGTGAAGCAAAAGGGCACTCTTCATCATCGCTGAACGCGTTATCTATGGATCCAACCTCGAATCAGGGAATACCGAGCTCAGGCGGAGAACGATAAACTGGGGCAGTTGTCTAAAACAGGATTCTGAGAAGATGAATGAGATCGCAGAGCTCAAGGCAGAAAAAGCGGTGCCTCATGCCCTTGACAATATTGCGGTTGAGGCTTCACGGAAGGGAATCATAGCTTCGGACGGACGCGCTAGACAATCCCCTTCCTTCAGCCGGCCGACCATGGTTTGCGAATCGTTTCAAGTTCGTCCAGCACCCTGCGGACATCACCCACACATCAGGTGCCCGCCGGGTTTTTTGCCGCACATTCGCAGCTTCCGCTCATTTTCGCAGAGAGTATTTTTTCGAGGATGGCGGAACGCCCGGTGGAAAGATACTCTTTTTCAATATCTTCCCGGGTATACCCGAAGCAGTAGCATACAGGCCTGTCCGGCGTCAATTCCTTTACCTCCCCTGCCTTCATTTCGCGAGGAATCGGTGCCCTATTTCCGGAACTCCACCACTGTGACGCCGAAGCCGCCTTCCGACGGCCCTCCGAGCCTATAGGACGCCACGTACTTCAGGGAGGCGCAGAGGGAGTGGACCTCTCTCCTAAGTATTCCTTCCCCCCGCCCGTGAATGACAGTGACCTGGTCGTAGCCCATGCGCATGGCCTGGTCGAGATAGCGTTCGACCACGGGAAGGGCTTCGTCCACGTTCATTCCCCTGACCATGACGGAAGGGGGAACCCGGTCCGGGGACATGGAAAACGACTCGGGCGGAGTGACGGCTCCCTTGGGTTTCTTTTTGGTGGGAACAAGCTTTTTGACATCCACTTCCATCTTCATGACGCCCGCCCTGAGAAGAGCCCTGTTCCCCCTTATGGACTCGATGGTCCCGACGATTTCGGTACCAGCGACCTGGGCGGCCGTTCCGACGGAAGGGGAAAACTCTCCGTTGGCGGCAGTGCCGCTGCGGAGAAGCCGTTTTTCCTGGTTCTGCTCCAGGTGTTTTCTCTCGGAGCGGACTTTTTCGCTTGTGTCGCGGATCTGCCGGTGGACTGCCGATTTTGCGGAGTCTTCAAGCTGCTTCAGCAGTGTCCTGCTGGATTCCTCAGCTTTTTCCAGGATAGAGGCAGCCTTCCGCTCAGCCTCGGAGAGGATTCTGTCCCTGCGGAACTCGATTTCTCTCACCCGGTCATCGTATTTCTCTTTTTCTTCTTTAAGGCTTTTCCGCAAGGCCGCCATCTCTCCTTCCGCCCTGTCAAGCCAGGCTTTCCTCTCGTTGAGCTCCCCTATCAGGTCCTCCACGGGGACTTCCCTTTCACTGAGAGACTTCCTGGCCTTATCAAGTACATTCTTCGGAAGGCCGTATTTCTGGGCTATAAGTATGGCGTTGCTTTTCCCGGGAACGCCGAGGAGCATCCGGTACGTGGGAGACAGGGATTCCACGTCGAACTCCATACTGGCGGTCTCAACTCCGGGGGCTGTCAGGGCATATTGTTTCACCGGGTTGTGGTGGGTGGTGGCCAGGGTCAGCCCCTTCTCCCTCGTCAGCGTGTCGAGGATGGCAATGCCGAGCGCCGCCCCTTCCTGGGGATCGGTACCTGCCCCGAGCTCGTCGAGAAGGACCAGGGACGTGCGGTCCGACTTCTCGAGGATGGAAATGATGTTTTTTACATGGGCGCTGAAAGTCGAGAGATTTTGCTCAATGCTCTGTTCGTCACCGATATCGGCGAAGATGGAGCTTATTTTTCCCACCACGGAGTCCTCCTCCGCCGGCAGGGGAAGGGCGCACCATGCCAGGTAGACGCAGACTCCTGCCGTTTTGAGGACCACTGTTTTTCCTCCCGTATTGGGGCCCGTTATGACAAGGCTGCGGAACCTGTCGCCGCATTTTATGGAAACAGGGACCGCAGCATCCCCGAGAAGGGGGTGACGTGCGTCATGAAAGGAAAACATGGCCTTTTCGGTGAGCTGGGGGAGCTTCCATTTTTTTTCGTGAATAACTGCGGCAGCACCGTAGAAGAGATCAAGCATGGCCAGAACTTCTTCGGTTTCTCTCAGGGCACGCTCTTTCGACAGGAGTTTCCGCGTGAGCTGCCTGAATATGGCTTCCTCTTCCTCCCTCTCGTCACGGATCCTGAGAGCGAGCCTGTTGTTCAGCGGAACCAGCGATGCCGGCTCCATGTAGACCGAGCTTCCCGAACCGGACCGGTCGACCACGGTTCCCGGGAAGCGGTTCACGAATTCCTGCCTGACGAGAAAGACAAAGTGGCCGTTCCTGTACGCGGTGACCCTTTCCTGGAGCATATGGGAAAGGGAGGGATTGTCAAGAATCCCCTGCGCAGCCCTTCGGACCTGCCGCCGGAGGGATTCAAGGTCTCTGCGTATTTCTGCAAGGGAGGGGGACGCGGAATCATAGAGCCTGCCCCCGTCATCAATTACTCCGAGGGCATCCGCTTCATCTGAAAAATCCCTCGCCTGACGGTATGGCCCTTCAAAAAGGGGGTAGGCCCCCCTGTATTTTTCAAGGTGTTCCCTGGTCATCCGGGAAAGGGCA
>JAPXRK010000336.1:0-2651 GCA_033813575.1 Synergistales bacterium | reverse complement strand
GAATTGAAAAGAGGGGCTGTGTAGTGCCCACGCACGATGTACTATCCGGTGTTTGCAAGGCTTCCCTGTTCAAACCCGGCGAAGTCGGGCGAATAGGCGCAACCGAAATGAAAGGAGCTCCCCTCTCATTTGAGGGGAGCTCCTTCGTCATGGCCGCTCAGTTCCGCAGGCGGCCTATTTTTTCCTGCCCGCTGCGAGAAGGGCCAGCGGCGCGAGGAGGATTACCAGCGACTGGGCGAAGGATCCGCCGGCAGAGCACCCGCCGCTTCCTCCCGTATCGTACTGGACCCGTATGGGGCCGCTGAAAGTGTTGAAAAGCAGTTCATTATCCTTCAGGAACTGCAGGATGGCATAGGCGCCGTTTCCATAGTTGATATCACCGAAAATGGTCTGATGGACAGTATCTCCGGTATTCCAGTCAAGGCCCGTTATTTCCCAGCCGTTCCCCGGTGTGTACCCGTTGACGAGCGCCATCGCCGCAGACTGGCTGTGGATGGGAACCATGCTGGTGGAAGAGACGTCGGGCCGTGCCCAGGCAGAGGACCATTCGTCGTTTTCAGGGTCCCACTCAAAGCGCTCCACACCGTAGGATGTAGGATACGCCGGCCCCATGAGCGCAACCTGGAGGATCTTGTTTTTCCCCGGCAGGTCGGGATCCACCGTCCCGGGCAGGTTGTTCACAACGAAGGCCCCGTATCCCGAAACCACGACGGACTGCTCGGACTGTATCCATTCGGGAAGCTCGTCAAAACCGCAGGTCACGGGGATCTGCCCCGCCAGCCGCTCCTCTCCGGCCGGGATCTCATCCCGCCAGAAGGCGAGAAGATGCATCTGTTCAGCTCCGTCGGTTATGACCACCAGCCTGTCCTCGTTTTCTCCAAAGCCCATCAGGGTCGGGGTGGAACCGGTGCCGTAGCCCATCTTTATCATCGGAGGGATTTCCTCGGAGGCTTCATAATCGCACTGCCAGGCACCGTCTTCGTCTTTGTCTGAGATCTCGCTTCCTGTCCAGACGAGTTTGCGCATTTTTCCCGGCCTATAGGGAAGATCAGGTAGAGGTACATTTGCACTGGCTATGTAAATTCCGCCGTCTTCGTCCACCGCGATGGAGTTGCTTACGTATTCACCATTGCCAAACCTGTAGAATTTCTTCGACAACAAGTCAAGATTCCTGTCGATGACAGCCACGCCGTTGCTGAAAGTGACTATCAGATGGCCGTCGTAGGCCATGGACAGGCCGAAGAGCCGGGTAATGTCGGGAGGAAAATCCTCACCCTCTATAGCGGTAATGATATCCTCAAGAACGTAGCGTACCTCAATTCCCGCAGAGGGGTCGCCGGGGTCGGCAAGGGCAAAACCGTACAGGTTGTCGCCAAAATGGGTATACAGTACATTTTCGTTGTCTACAACAGAGTAGGAGCCATTCCCGAACCTGTCCCCGTAATTTTCTCCAAAAAGATCTTCCAGGAACAGGTCCATACCCTCAACATCCATCCCCTCGGCGGAGGACTCTCCGAACTCCCTGAATTTTTCGCCCGGAATGGCCGGAAGCTCTCCTCCTGAAGCGTCTTCAAGGGCCTCAAACCTGGCGACTTCTTCCCATGCACCGTCCTTAATATTCACGTAGGCGACGCGGTCGGTCCCCACCGCCCACATGAAGTCAGGGTCTGTGGATGCCAGGGTTATGATATTGACGGGGCCCCCATAGGAAACGGGCTTGCCGGCAAGATTCACGCGGAATGCCCCCCGGGGAGGGCCGAATGGAGTTGAATCGCTCTGGGACGAGTCAAAATGGGTGATTCCATATATTTCCGAAGAGAGAAAGGGATTTGGAGCCGGCCTGTTGAGGGATTCCGCCGGTCCAGGCATCAGAAAAAAGAGGAACAACAAAACCGCCACCGAAAGGAAAATCCCGCCTTTTTTACCGGCAAAGCTGTTCATCTTCCAGCCTCCTCTGGTGAAAACGCAGATCAATACAGTTCGTCCGATTGTCCCCTTGCACGCAGGAACTATTCTTTTGTAATTTTTAGCATTATCACTCCTCTCCGTCTAGCCTGAATTGTAGCACTTCGGTCCTTTGTTTTTACAATCTGCCTGAATTATCCCGGGAATTTTCCACCCGTTACGAAAGGGCATGATTTCGGCAGCGCTGAAGAGTCGCCGCAGGAAGATTCCGGGCACGGAAGCTGTTCCGTAAGGTAAAGAAAGAAGGAGGTCTCTCTCCCGGAGCGGAGAGAGACCTCCTTCGATCAATCCATCGTGAATCGGGCTTCAGTTCCCGTGCCTTTTCGCCCGGTAGAGGGCGTCATCCGCCCTGGAGAGCAGGTCGTCGAAATCGGGGTCCCCGAGGTTGAGCGCCGCGGTCCCGGCACTGATCCTCAGGGGAATTTTTCCCTCGTGCCAGGAAAGGGGGTGCTCATCCACTGCGGCGACGAGGCGCTCCTCCACGCCGAGAGCCATAATGTGGTTGGCCCCCGGCAGGAGCACGGCGAACTCGTCCCCCCCGAGCCGGCCGACCACGTCCTGGGGACGGACGCTTTGCCTGATCAGATCTGAGAGGTGCTGGAGCACCCTGTCGCCGGCAGCGTGGCCGAAGGTATCGTTGACCTTCTTGAAGCCGTCGGCGTCTATCATGATCAGCGAGAGGGGTT
>JAPXRK010000335.1:0-2676 GCA_033813575.1 Synergistales bacterium | reverse complement strand
CTCTCTGGGACGGAAGGGAAGTTACCTTTACAACGGGAGGAGGTGCCCCCGGAAAAACATGTGAGGAAGAAGGTTTCGCCGGGGGAGACGACGGTGGGGATGGAGGGGACGCGGACCCTGAAGTGAAGGAAAAAGAAGAGGAGATGGGCCGGCGAATGAAGCTCATGGAATTCAACCTCACCCGCCAGGAAACGGAAATTGCCCTTCTGCTCCTCAAGGGTGCCAAGGATCTGAATATCTGTTCCCTTCTGTACATCTCCCAGAATACACTGAAATACCACCTCAGGAATATCTACAGGAAAACAGGCTCAAGCAACAGACGGGAGCTTAAAAACATCCTCGATTGAGTGCAAAGGGGGTGAGACTCATCACCCCAAGGCTTTATGGAACAGGTGGGAAATCTCACCCCGAAAAAGGGGTGGGAAAACCCACCCTTTTTTTATCCCATGGGTGAGGACGGGCTTTCCCTTTTCGATTAGGCTGTTTTCGGAAAGCGGAACCAGAACCGGGAGGAGATGATGTGCCATGCCCCTTTTCACGGGAAAAAAAGCGGGTGCTCTTCTGTTTCTTTCACTTTTCATCGTATTCAGCCTGGCTGCCCTGGGTGCGGAATGCGCCGAACAGGCACCGAAAAACGAAGTAACGAGGGCGGAATTTTTCCTGAAGAAGTTTGAGGACAGGGTGAACCGTTTCCGGGGGCAAGCCTTCCGCCTCGGCTACGAGGATAACGAGGCCCTGAAGAGAATCAAGGGTCTTAAGGAAAAATATCCCGATGATCCTGCCGTGGAGGATCTGTTCCAGAGAGGCCGCCTTGCCCTCATGAAGAGCAAGGGAGATTTTATGGAGATCACGCCGGAGATGCTGGTTTTCCGGGAGAACGAGAAGAAGCTCAAGCAGCTCTTCGGCGAAATTGCCGACAGGGAGTGGAAGCAGTTCACCGGGGACATCCTCGCCGGGCCGACAGTCCTGCCGAAGGCCTTTCCCGCTCCAGACCGCACCCAGGTCTCCATAGAGGATATCAAGGAAAGCTATGTCATCCTGGACGAGTTTGAATATCCCGCGAACCAGTTCATCGACCTGGGACGGGAGTTCGTATCCGTGGGATCCGGAGCCAAAGGATACTATTTCGTGGAGATTTCCAACCGCAACTGGCTCGGCCCCTACGAGGCGGTCAAACGGTACCGCCGGCTCATCAACAGGGATTTCCCTGAAGAGGGGAAGTGGACCCTTCTCGGGCGCATCACCGGCATCGAAATGGTGATTCCCCAGGCCGAAAAGGTCAAGACCGTGGCCCCCCAGTGGGGGTGGGTGGTCACACCGGTGGCCATCTATATTCCAGGGGTGACCTTCGCCTTCTACGACTCGGCGGATGAACTGGGGGGCAGTTTCGCAGGCGAAGAACGCATGGAGGAGATCAAGGATCCCCTCTACACGGTACGGTATGTCCCCAGGGATGTGGAGCCGGAACGGCTTGTGGAAATCTTCGCAGCCTCCGTGAAGGAGAAGAATTTCGAGCTCTTCCTCGACTGCATCGACCCCGACAGAAAGAAGACCCGCACCGCCCAGTCCCTGATCCGCTATCACTGGGATCTGCACCTGGAGCGGTTCGCCACCCTTTACGTCCACGTAACCACTGACGAAGCCAAAATAGACGTGATCGGCGATTTCGATACCGGGACGGGAGTGGAGGATTTCTTCCTCGACGAAGAGCAGAAAGAGAAAATCCGGGAAATTTCCGGAGAAGTGGTGGAGCAGGCCCTCGTGACCACCCGTGCGTGGGACGAGAGGGGCCGCCAGTACGGGTCGCCCAAGCCCCATTTCCTTATTCGGAAAAACAAGGGGCGCTGGTACATCAACAACTTCGAGCAGCCCTTCTAGAAGGGAACGACGGAGGACGTCATGAAAACGAAAAAGATCCTGAACTGTCACGGAAGTCTTGTCCTTGTGCTCCTAGGAGCCTTTCTTCTTGCATCGGCGGGCGGGGCGGCGGCCCAGGAGCAGGAGGAAAAGGCGCTGAGTTTCCAGGAAATTGCCGCCGAGGTGGAAAAGAGGCTGCCGGACGCGGAGGAGAAGCTCCTTGCGGGAGCGGCGGCGGTGGAGCAGCTCCTGAAGTCTTCAAAGACCGAGGCAGGGGAGATGACGGGAAAGTGGAACGAGATCCTTGAGCAGTCCTTCGCCTCTCCCGTAATGAAAGAGCTGGCCCAGCTCCGCCCCCTGCTGAAGGTAACCATCGACAGGGGACTGCATGAAGCGATGCAGTCGTCACTGGACAGAATGAACAAGGGGAAAGCTCCTGTTGCTTCATCTTCGGGAAAAGCCGGCATCACGCTCCCTGTTGCCAGGGATATCCACCGGGATGCGGAGGAACTGCTCGGTTTTGCCCAGGAGATCCAGTCCGTCGGAGAAGCGGTGGCCTGGACGCTGAAGGTGAACCGGCACATCGAGTCCCTGGAGTTCGATATCGGCAACGCCCCGGCCCGGGTCGGCGCCTACGTGGACGACATGAAACTCATGAGCGCCTCCCTGGCGGATATCCGCCGGAAGGCGAACCAGGCCATGGAGGACTATTCGAAAAACCGGGGGTCCCTTGCGGAACTCAGGGGAGAGATGTCAAGATACCTGACGCTGACAATGACCATGAAGTACAAGACCCAGAATGCCGCCGTCAGCCTGGTG
>JAPXRK010000334.1:0-2684 GCA_033813575.1 Synergistales bacterium | reverse complement strand
CGTCCACGACGAACCGCTCGGTGATCTTCCGCAGGTCCTCGGCGGTGCCGCTCACCTCCGTGGCCCCGGTGGCGACGCTCTCCATGGCCGCCGCGGTTTCCTCCATGGAGGCGGCAACGTTCTGGACCTGTTCGTCCGCGTTCTCCATGACCGAGGTCGTGTCGTCTATGAGGGCGATAACATGGCCTGACTGTTCCGCCTCCTTCTCCGTGGCGGCGATGATGCGCCGTATGTCCTCCACGGAGCTTTTCGTGGCCTCCATGATTTTCTCCAGGGCTTCTCCGGCCACGTGGGCGATGGACACCCCTTCCTCCACACCTTTCCGGCTCGTCTCCATGGATTTCACCGCCGACTCCGTTCCCTCAAGGATCTTGCCCACAAGCTCCGCCACTTCCCGGGCGCCCTGCTGGGACTGTTCCGCCAGTTTCCGGACCTCTTCCGCCACTACGGCGAATCCCCGTCCGGCCTCTCCGGCTCGGGCTGCCTCGATGGCTGCGTTCAGGGCCAGGAGGTTGGTCTGGTCGGCGAGGGAGGTAATGGTGGTGCCCACCACCCCGATCCGGGCAGAATAGTTGTTGAGTTCCGTGATGAGTTTTTCCGTCTCGCCCACGGCGTTCCGGATATTCTCCATGTGCCCGATGGACTGGTCCACCGTCTCCTTGCCCCTGGCAGCGGCCGACGCCATCTGGCGTGAGTTCTGGTCGGCGCTCGACGCCAGTTCCTTCGCCGAGAGGATGATGGTGTTCATCTCCTGGACCATCTTCGACGCCTCCCCGGCGCCGGTCCTCCCCCTGGTTACCTCTTCCGCGAGGCGGGTGTTGCTCTCCGCCACCTCGTTGGTGGTGCTGGTCACTTCCTCGCAGGAGGCCGCCGTGGTTTCCGAGAGGGCCGAAAGCGCGGCGGACTTCTGCTGGATGTCCGTCACCACTTTCCTGAGGCTGTCGAGCATGCCGTCGAGGGCTCCGCCCACCGCCGCGAGCTCGTCGGAGCCGTCCAGGGAGGTCCGGACCGTGAGATTCCCCTCCCTGCCGGCCTCTGAAGCGGAGAGGATGCGGTCAACGGCCCGGCGGATCGCCCGGATGGTGGTGAAGGCGAGGACCAGGGCCGCCAGGGCCACAACCAGCACCACGGCGAAAACGGTCATGTTCGTCCTGTCCATCCGGGAGCGGTTTTCCAGGGCACTGTTCTCTGCGCCGATGTCGAGGATCTCGCCGATGTCGTTGATGTTTCCCCGGACCGTCTTGAACAGGGCGTCCTCGATCTCGCCCGAGGAGCCCGGAGCGGTCTTTCCGGTCCTCACGTCCTCGATCTGTTTCTCCGATGCGGCCTCCCATTTCGGAAATTCCGCCTTCAGGGCCGCGAACTTCTGGAAGACGGATTCACGGCCGTCCTTCTGCCGAAAGGATTCCCACCCCTTCCGGTTTCCGGCCAGGAGCTTCTCCGCTTCTTCCAGCCGCTCCCGTACCTGGGCGGCATTTTCCCTGAAATCACTGACGGATTTGTCGAACTCCGGACCGGGGCCCCTGTTGAGTAGGATTTGCTTGGCCACCAGGGCCTGGTAGAGATCCCGGTCGCCGTTGATGACCAGGCTCTGGGCCACGAAGGCTTCCTGGTGGATACGGGCCAGGAGGTCCGAATAGACCGAGTTGGCCGAGTACATGGAGAAAACCGATGTCCCGAGAATGCCGAGGACGGGGACCAGCGCCAGGATCCAGAGACGGGTACGTAAAGTCAGTTTGTTCATGGGGCACCTCCTGTTATTCGAAAATTTTGTAGTGGCGGCTTATTTTACCCTACTGTCCTGAATTTGGGAACAGTCCGCAGAGGATGCAATACATAATGCACAATCTGAAGAGCTGGATAGGGTAAAATACATATACTACAGCGGAATTCCAAAGGAGGGATGATCATGGATTTCGGACTTTCGGACAAGACGGTCCTTGTCCTGGCCTCGGGGTCGGGATTGGGCAAGGCGGTGGCGGGAGAATTCCTGAAGGAGGGTGCTTCGGTGGTGATCTCCGGCAGGGGAGAAGAAAAGCTGGCAGCCGCGGCGGCGGATCTGGAAAAAATCTCCGGCAGGCGTCCCCGCTATCTCCCGTGCGACGTCACCCGGCCCGGGGATCTGAAGCGGCTTGTGGCTTTCGCCTCGGAGAAGACCGGTTCCGTGGATGTTCTGGTGAACAATGCCGGCGGGCCTCCTGCGGGCACCTTCGAGAGCTTTGATGACGAGACGTGGGTGAAGGCCTTCGAGCTGACGCTGCTGAGCTGCGTGCGGGCGACCCGGGAGGTGCTGCCCCTGATGAAGGCGAAGGGATGGGGAAGGATCATCAACTCCACATCGTCCTCCGTCAGGGAAGTGCTGGAAAACCTGATTCTCTCCAACACCTTCCGTCTCGGAGTCGTTGGTCTGACCAAAACCCTGTCTGCGGAGTTTGCCCCCTACGGCATCCTGGTGAATGCCATCGGCCCGGGCCGGTTCGACACGGAGCGGATCCGGCAGCTTGACCGGGCGCTGGCCGAGCGGAAAGGCCTTCCCGTGGAGGACGTGAGCCGGGCGTCCCTCTCCCGCATTCCCCTGGGACGGTACGGCGATCCGGCGGAGTACGGCAGGCTCGCCGTCTTCCTGGGCTCAGAGGCGAACACCTACATCACCGGGCAGACCATCCTCGCCGACGGAGGTATGG
>JAPXRK010000333.1:0-2684 GCA_033813575.1 Synergistales bacterium | reverse complement strand
GCGGCGGGGTGCGGTGCGGCGAAGGAGATTTCGGTGGGCTTCATCGCCACGAACTTCTCGGCGGAAGCCCAGGCACGGGTGGCCAATTCCTTCGAGAAGCTGGCAAAGGAGAAGGGCTGGGACGTGAAGATGCTCAACTCGGCCGGGTCCATCGAGACCCAGTCCAACCAGCTCGAGAACCTCTACCAGATGAAGGTTGACGCCGTGGTCATGGCCATGGCCCATCCCCAGGAGATCCGCCCCGCCCTTGACAAGCTCGTGGAGGCGAAGATCCCCGTGATCACCATCGACTCCGGGTACGTGGACGGCGTTGTGGCGGACATCACCGCCGACAACTTCGCCATGGGAGCGAAGGCGTCCACCTTCCTGATGGACACCATCGGGGGCCAGGGCAACATCATCGTTATCAAGTTCGAGAAGCACTACGGAACCCGCCGGAGGGGCAAGGTCCTCGACGTGGTGCTCACCGAGTACCCGGGCGTGAAGGTCCTGGCCGAGTACAGCGTGGTTGCCACGAAGCGCTTCATGGATGACACCAGGGCCGCCATGGAGACCTACGCGACCCGTTTCGGCGACCAGATCGACGGCGTGTGGTGCGCCTTCGACCAGCTTGCCTACGTGGCCGGCGACGTGCTCCAGGAGCGGGGCAACAAAAAGGCAGTGATCGTGGGCGTTGACGGAAATCAGGAGACCTTCCGGCGGATCGGCGCCGGACAGATGGCCGCCACGGTGGCCCAGCCCTTCGAAGCCATGGCGGGGAAGGCCATCGAGCTGGTGAATTCCCTCGCCGTGGAGGGAAAAACCGTTGAGGAAGCCACCGGAGGGCGGAAGATCTTCTACATGGACGCTCCTCTCATTGACAGGACCAACCTGCCGGAATAACATCCCTTAAGGGAAAGAAAAGCAGCACACCGCGGGCCGCCGGAAGATCTTTCCGGGCGGCCCGTTTCAAAGGAGATGAAGCCTATGCCCCTGTTTCTGGGAGTGGATATGGGAACGTCCTCCCTCAAAGCCTGTGTGATCGACGGAGAAGGCCATGCGGCCGCGAGGGCGAAGGTCCCGTCGGAGACTCTTTCTCCCGCTCCGGGTATGTACGAGGTGGACGGAGAAGCATGCTGGTGGCGGGGCTTCCTTTCCCTCTGCGGGGAGATTTCCCGCTCCGTTCCCCTGTCGGATATCGCCGGGATCTGCGTCAGTTCAGTGTGCGGGTCCTTCATCCCGGTGGACGGCGAAGGGCGCCAGACCCACAACGCCATCCTGTACGGCATTGACCGGCGGGCAGTCAAACAGGCTGAGGAACTGAACGAAAAATACGGCCCGGAACTGGCGGCCAGGCTCGGTGGATCCTTCACGACCCATTCCGTCTTTCCCAAGATTCTCTGGCTGAGGGAGCATTGTCCGGAAGTGTTTGCGGAAAGCGCCTATTTCCTGGAACCCAACAACTTCGTTACCTTCCGCCTCACGGGGAAACAGGCCTGGGATTACCCTTCAGCCGCCGGAACGACCCTGGTGGACCGGCCCGCTCTGGAGTGGCCCCTGGACCTCTTCGCCGCCGAAGGAGTCGATCCGGACCGTTTCCCCCCTCTCCGCTGGCCTCTTTCCGTCCTGGGAAGGACAACAGCCGGTGCGGCCCGGGAAACCGGACTCCCCGAAGGCATTCCCGTGGCGGTCGGGGCCTGTGACATCAACGCGGAGGCGGCAGCGGCCACGGCCTTTTTCCCGGGAGACTGCGTGGTGGTCTTCGGCTCCACGGTGAGCATGCTCCTGACCACGGATACCCCCCTTGAGGTTCCGGGTTTCGTCTCGGGCATGTCCCTTCTGGAGGGAACCTATCGCATCGGGGCTGCCACGGCTTCGGGATCCCGGTTCCTCCAGTGGATGAACCGGACGTTCCGTTCCGGGGATCCGGAGCGGGAGCAGTCTCCCACCGGCATTCTCATCCTCCCGTGGCTCGACGGGGCGAGAACCCCTTTCCACAACCCCGATGGGAAGATGACCTTCACGGGCATAGATGGTACCGCGACCCCGGAGCGCCTGATCCGGGCAGGAAGGGAAGCTCTTGGCTACGAGCTTTCTTTCCTGCTGTCGAAGATCGGGGAATTCCGGCCCGTTCCGGACGTCCTTGACGTTTCCGGGGGGCTTTGCAACGACAGGATTCTCATGGGGATCATCAGTTCCATAACGGGAAGAAAACTCCGTCTTCACCGGGATGTGGACGCTTCCTACGGAGATGCCCTCCTGGCCGCTGCCGCATCGGGCTTCCTTCCGCCGGAAGAGCTGAAAGACATGGGAGGCGGAGGAACCATGGTCTTTCCCGACCGGACCCTCCACGAAAAATTCCTGCCCTGGAACCGCCGCTTCAGGGACCTGGCCGAAAACAGGGGAACTGCCCGGTCCTAGCTGAACAGAAAGGTCAGAAGAAGGGGAAATACCATCAGAATCGTCACGAGGCGGACTGTCTGGAGAATGCTCACCTTCAGGGGGTCCGCCCCCATTTCTTCCGAGATGATGGACATCTGGGAGAGCCCTCCCAGTGAAGTGGACAGCAGGCAGGTGGGGTAGTTCCATCCCGTCATCCTGTGGAGCAGGAAGCCCAGGGAGAGACTGCCCGCCAGCATGGCGAGGGTGATGAGAATCACCGGACCGGCCATGGTGGTGAACTGTCTCAGGGTGTCCGTGGTGAT
>JAPXRK010000332.1:1175-2685 GCA_033813575.1 Synergistales bacterium | reverse complement strand
GAGCACCCCGTCACCGGCCTGGTGGCCGAAGGTGTCGTTTACATCCTTGAAATGGTCCAGGTCCAGGATAAGCACAGACAGGGGAGGATCTTCCCTTTCAATGCACCCGATCTCCCTCTGGAGCACCCTGTCGAGGTGAAGCCTGTTGTTCACCTGGGTGAGGGCATCCGTCCTCGAGGTCCACTCGAGAAGGGCGATCTTTTCCTCCAGCATCTTCAGGATTCGCGCCACCGCAGCCGTCACCGCGGACACCTCGTTGCGTGCGTTTCCGTCCTCCGCCTCGAGCCTCTCCCTGACTCCCGGCAGGTCCGCATCCTTGTCGGAAAGGTGCAGAAGGTTCTCCATGAGACGGGCGTAGGGACGGAGGTGACGGCGGAGCATCAGGAAGAGCCCCAGGGGGAGGGCGATGAAGAAAAATCCCACCGCGATTACCAGGTTGCTGTGCAGCTCCGTGAGGGGGGTTATGGCCAGGTCGTCGGGGAAAAAAACAAGAATCCTTTTCATGGGGATTCCCTCGTGGACAAGTTCCGGGTCCAGGGAAAGGAAGGATCTGCCGCAGGTCCCGTCAAAGCTGGCTGCAGGCGGATACCCCTCCGGCTCCACAAGCAGGTCGAGACCAGTTCCGGAGACGAAGGAGGCAAGGAGCGCCGGGGAAACTGGCGCCGCCACCATGACCGTTCCCACGGGAATTTCGCCGTAAAGTTTCACAGGAGCCGCGCAGACGATGCTGAAAAACCCCTCGATCTCGTAGAAGGCTGCCACGTCCCTTCCTTCGGCGGCGCTCCGAACCGCCGGGTGGGACCGGAGACTGTCGCCGAACCTGAAAGGATCATGGGGCCTGGAGAGCACCGTGCCGTCCAGGTCGGTGAAGAGAATCCTGTACGTTCCGCCCCCGTCGAGGAAGAGCTTTCCCCAGGTGGTCAGGTAGTCGGAGTCGGCGCCCTCCACGGCCCGGGCAGGGTCTCCCGAGGCGCCGAGAATGGATGCCGTTTTCTGCATTTCCTTCAGAAAAGAGGAAAGCCGGAAGCGGAGGAGGGACACCTTCAGGCGGTTCTCTTCCGCCACGCTCTCTTCGTGAATCCTGAGCGACCGGTTCACCTGGTACATGCCCAGGCCGAGGACCAGGAACAGGGGCAGCATGGCCGTGATGAGAACCTTCCAGTACAGCTTCATACCCGCCTTCCCCCTTCGTCCTCAGTCGCCGGAGCTTATCCCGAGAGCCCGGCGGAGGGGATCGTAAAAGGAGTCGCCCAGCACGGCGAAGCCGGCGGCAGGCCACTTGAGGTGGACCCGGACGGCCTCCACGGGAGCGGAATCCGGCGGCAGGCGCCGGAGCACTTCCTGCAGAAGCTTGACATGCTCCTGGGGCACCCTCTTCCCGGCCGCTATGGCATCGAGAGGGATGGGCTCCGAAGAGGCAAGCACCCGGAAAACATTGCCCTCCACGGCTTCGGCGTTGGCAAGGGTTCCGGAGGACACGGCGCCTCCGTCCACGGAGCGGGCTTTCAGT
>JAPXRK010000332.1:0-1165 GCA_033813575.1 Synergistales bacterium | reverse complement strand
AATACCATTATGGCGCCTGGCGCGAAAATGCAAAAGATTTATTTGATAAAGATATTGAAGCAGAAAAAGAAATTGAAAACTTTAAGAAAATTGAAAAAGAAGGTTTTGCCGAAGAAGGAATCAGGGACGATCCCCCTGTCCCGGAACAGAAGCAGGGGAACGATGTAGCCGGAGGTGGAATAGCGGTCGGTGAAGGCGAAATTTTTCCCCTTCAGGCCCGAAATATCGGTAACGGAACTGTCCGCCAGGCACAGGATCACCGAGTGGTAGAAGGGTGTGGGCGCGGTTCCCTCCATTTCCATGTAAGTGACCACGTAGGAAAGTCCGGGGATGGAGGGCCCGAAGCGCACATAGCTCGCCGAGCTGAGCATGGCGATGTCCACGGTTCCGTCGGTGAGACGGTGGATGATCTCCTCGTAATTCCTCGTCACCACGGTACGGACCGTCCATCCCGTTTCGGCGGCGATGCAGTCGCCCAGGGGTTTCAGGGCATCATAGACCTTTTTCGGGTCGTTGGTGGGATAAGCAGCAAGGGTGTAGGCCGGAGGTTCGCCGAAAACCTGCGGCGCAGGAGAGAGAAAGGAACTGAACAGAAAGAGGAGGACCGAAAAAAACACGCCCCGGCAGAAACTCCGGGGCGCGAAGCCTGCTTCCTCCGGGGCCTGCGAACGATTGTCCTCCACGGAACGGCTTCTCCGGAAGAAAGTCGACATATTATTCACCTTCTTTTATTCTGTTCACCTATTCTTTCAGGGAAAAAAATCATTTCTTTTCCCCGGAGTCAATGATCATCCCGCTCTATCACAGGAAAAGGGAAAAAGGGAACAGAATACATACAATTGCTTCTGTTTCGTTCATCTGCAAAAAAAGGAAAAAGAAATCGCCGGGGGGATGGCCTTTCTGCCCAGAAAGCTTAAAATGGTTGTGAGGGAGCGTCAGCCACAGGCCCCGGAGCGCTCCTCTCCGGAATCGTTCCTCCCGGCGCTGGAACAGCGGTGATCCACTGCCGGCTGCACCGTCAGCGCGGATTCGTTCCTGGAAACGGTGAACGCCGTCCGGGACTTCTAAATTCACCCCCCTCGGCGGGGAAAGGAGAATGAGCAATGGCAAAGAAGAAAGGGCGCCTCGATTTCGTGAACATGAAGAAAAACGGCGAGCAGGTCAC
>JAPXRK010000331.1:0-2687 GCA_033813575.1 Synergistales bacterium | reverse complement strand
CGTCGCTTTTTTTATAGGCGTTCCCACCCTGAAGCTCATGGGTGACTACTACGCCATAGCCTCCATCGGCCTCGGTGAAGCTATCCGCCTGATCCTTGAGAACTGGCAGTCTGTGACCAGGGGGGCCAGGGGCTATCCCGGGATCGATCCGTACACAACCCTGCCCGTGGCGGCAGCTTTTTTCGTGGTGCTTGCCATATGTATGTTCAACCTGATCAACAGCCGTTTCGGAAGGGCATGCAAGGCTTGCAGGGATGATTACATCGCATCGTCACTCCTGGGTTTCCACACGGCACGCATCCGGGTGATCAGCCTCATGATCTCCGCCTTTTACTGCGGAGTTGCCGGTGCCCTGCTGGGAGGATTTCTTTCCTTCATCCAGCCTGTAATGTTCGATATGCTCAAGTCAACAGAGCTCACGGCGGTGGTTGTCTTCGGAGGGCTCGGCTCCATGAGCGGTTCTCTTCTCGGCACTGCGGTGATTACTCTTGTTACGGAACTTTTCCGTCCGATCTCCCAGTACAGGATGCTTATATATGGAGCTGTTCTCGTCGTCATAATGGTGCTTCGTCCGGAAGGGATCATGGGGAACCGTGAATTCCTCTCATGGGTGAAGGCTCCTTTCCGGAGGCGGGCAGGATGAGCGCTTTCTTCGAACTTTCAGGAGTAACCAAGAATTTTGGTGGAGTTCAGGCCGTCAGCAAAATGACTTTTTCAATTGCCAGGGGAGAGCTGGCCGGGCTGATGGGACCCAACGGAGCCGGCAAGACCACGATTTTCAACCTGGTCACCGGGGTCTATGACCTTGACGAGGGACAGATCTTTTTCAAGGAAGAGGACCTGGCACGCCTCAAGACATATCAGGTAACAGGGAGAGGTATTGCACGTACATTCCAGAACCTGCGGCTTTTTCAGCGTTCCACCGTCCTTGAGAACGTCATGACGGCGGCACAGCACCATGTGCCATATTCATTTGCCGAGGGCATGACCCATCTTGGAAGATGGAGAAGCGGTGAAAAGAAAATCCGGGAGAAAAGTATGGCGCTGCTTGAACGGGTCGGACTGGCGGATCGGGCGGAACAGGCGGCCGGGACACTTCCTTATGGATTCCAGAGAAGACTCGAGATAGCGAGGGCTCTTGCCCTTGACCCTGAACTGCTTCTCCTCGACGAGCCTGCTGCAGGAATGAATGCTGAGGAAGTGTCGTCGCTGAATGTCCTTATACGTGAAATACACCGTGATTTCAGCCTTACCATCCTGGTTATCGAACACCATATGGATCTCGTCATGGAGATTTGTCCGCACATCATCTGCATGAACTTCGGGGCGAAGATCGCCGAGGGAACGCCCGACGAGATCCAGAATCACCCTGAAGTCCTCAAGGCCTATCTCGGAGAGGAGGAAGTGGAATGATAGAAACCGGAAAAGAAAAGAAAGTCCTCCTCGAGGTGAATGATCTTCACGTGAGCTATGGAGCAATACGGGCCCTCTCGGGCGTTTCCCTGAAAGTGTACGAGGGGGAGATCGTAAGCGTTATCGGATCGAACGGCGCAGGAAAATCGACGCTCATGAGCGCCATTATGGGAATGGTCCCCCGCGAAAAGGGCGAAATACGCATGGGCGGAGCAGTGCTTGAGGCACGAAGCTACCGGGTGGTCCAGCAGGGTGTTTCCCTCACACCGGAGGGACGGAAGGTATTTGCCCCTCTCACCGTTCTGGAGAATCTGCGGATGGGGGCCTTCCCCAGGGGGAAGGATTCACGGGTGGAAGATGACCTTGAATGGGTGTTCTCTCTCTTCCCGCGCCTCAGGGAACGGACCGCCCAGTACGCAGGAACCCTTTCGGGCGGCGAGCAGCAGATGCTGGCCATAGGAAGGGCGCTCATGTCACGGCCCAGGGTCCTGCTCCTTGACGAACCGTCCCTTGGCCTTGCCCCCATAATCATAAAGGACATCTTCAAGGAACTGCGGCGGATCAACAGCGAAGGGGTCACTATCCTGCTCGTGGAGCAGAATGCCAGGCAGGCCCTTCTCCTTTCCCACAGGGGATATGTCCTTCAGACAGGGCACATGGTCCAGGAAGGATCTTCGGAGGAACTGCTCGCCAATGCCGACATAAAGGCCGCATATCTTGGCGGAGGCCGTGGAGCAGGAAAGACCACCAGGGCACTCACATAAAACTGTAAAAAACGCCCGCCGGGAAAAAACGGCGGGCGTTTTTAGTCTTCTCCGGGCTTATTTCCCTATGGGAAGGTCTTCAGGGCTGCCCCTGAGGAACTCGACTTTTTCACCACGTGCAAGAGGCTTCTGAGTCCGTATGATCTCGCATTTCGAATACTTCTGTTTCACTTCTCTTACAACGAGGACCGCGGTGTAGATCTTTTCCACTTTAGCCAACGGTGGCATTTGCGGCTCCCTGTTCGCGGGCGGCAAGCAGAATTTCTCCAGTGGTGCTGTTGATAGCCCGAACGTCGAGCGTGACATAAGCCGTATGGGTGCCGACGGCAACTCCTCCGAAACTGCCGAGGGGGAGAGGAACCACTCCTCCTGCCGTCTCGGTCTTGAACTGGGTGATTGCTCCCGATATGAGAAAGTCAACCCCGAGGAGTTTTCCCATTCCGGCGCCGGTGGCTCCGTCTACATATCCATCGGATGCAAGACCCTGTTCCGAAAGGATATCGTCGATAC
>JAPXRK010000330.1:0-2687 GCA_033813575.1 Synergistales bacterium | reverse complement strand
ATGTAAAGTCAAAGCCGACATCAATCCTCCGTGCCGCTCAGGACCAAATCCCGGAACGGCCTGCTTTACAATTGTGAATGAAAATTATAACAAGAAAAGATGAAATGGAAAAGGAGACCGGCAACGCTCCTTTCTCTTGCACAACCGCCTTTTTTTCTTTTTCCCGGGCGAAATCCCAGGCCTCTTCTGTGGTATCTTTTCCCTGACGGGCCGTTCCGTTCTCAGGCGAAGCCTTTTTCCCTCTTCGGAAGGGGAGAGGATACGCTGTTTCGGATATCGTGGAGCGGCAGGGTGATAGGGACTCAAAGGGGGAGGTGACGGAATGAACCGTCTTTTCCGGGCAATGAAGATTCTGTTTCTTTCCGCAGTGGTTTTCCCGGGAGTGCCTCTGTATTCCGATCTGTTGTCCGCAGATGAAACGGCGGTTCTCACCCGGGACGTGAAGAAGGGACTCGTGATCCTGGTGAAGTTCCCCGGCCTCGACCCGGGGATCGGCAGGGAAGAGATCGCGAGGCGGTTCCGGAGGCTCGACCGCTACGTGAAGGAGATGTCGTACGGAAAAGCCGCTGTGGAGACAGACCTCACGGAATGGTACGGGATGCCCCTGCCCGTGGGGAAATATGCCATTTCCCCCTCGAACCTGAAGGTGGACAAGTCGAGGGTGAGCAGGCTCATCCAGGATGCCATAGACGCCGCCGGCAGGGATCATGATTTTTCCCGCTACACTTTCGTCGTCCTGTTCCTGGGGGCCAGATTCCGGGAGTACGGCATGATCGGTCTCTGCGGATATCCGGGAATGCTCGGGTGGAGCCGGTCCGCCATGCTGAAGACGAACGGCGGCCAGGCTGTTCCCGGCGGCGTGGCCATCTTCACCTCCCAGGCCCACCTTGGAACTCTCTTCCACGACTGCGCCCACGTCTGGGGCGGTGTGCGGGACGGAAAACGGGTTCTTCCATGCCTGTACGACCACGATCTCCAGGAGAAATACCCCACCCGGGACAGGGGGTGGGAGAAGACCCTCATCAACATGGGGTACTGGGATCCCATGTCGTGCCACATGATCTCCTTCGATGTGCCTCCTCCCGGAATATCGTCCTGGACGAGAATCAGGCTCGGATGGCTTGCCCCTGAGAAGATCGCCGTCGTGAACCCGGACGTCACGACGGAGGTCGTGCTGGGCCCCCTTGGTGAGATATCCTCCGAGGTGCTCGCCCTGAAAATTCCCCTGACGGAACACACCTATTACCTCGCAGAGAACCGGCGGAAAACCGGTTCCTTCGACAGCGTCCTCCCCGGAGAAGGGATCCTGGTGATGTACTGCGACGACAGGATCGCCGAGTGCAGGAACGGAAAGGCCCCGGTGAAGCTCAAGAACGCCGATCCCCGGATGCCGGCCCTCAGGGGGGCTGCCTTCCGGCTGCCGGACCGCCCGACGTTCACCGACAGGGAGAACGGAATCGAAATCACCCTGGTGGAGGAAACCGGCCGTTACTGCAAGGTGAGAGTCGGCAGAATCAGGTAAACCGGCGGCGGATTCACCCCGAAACACGACGCGGATTTCTCCCCTGCCCCGGTTCGTTTTTTCCTTCCTCACCGCAGCCCTTTTCCCTGTTTTCTGAAATCACAGGGTTGCAAATCGGTCAGGGAGGTTTATAGTAATGAGAATAAATATCAACAAGCCGATCGTCTGATCGGTATTCCGACCCAAGGAGGCCTTCTCATGAGCAACGAGATCGTCCGGATAGGGATTTTCATCTGTAACCGGTACCACACCTGCGCCGGAGGCAAGTGCCTCAGATCACTGCGGAACAGGGAAGGGGCCTTCAGCCTCTACAAGGGAAGAGAAGTGGAGCTCGTGGGCTACACTACCTGCGACGGCTGCCCGGGGGGAAACATCGAGTACGCCCCGGCGGAGATGAAGAAAAACGGGGCCACGGTGATCCATTTTGCTACCGGAATGCTGGTGGGATATCCTCCCTGCCCGAGGATCGACTATTTCCGCCGGTACATCGATTCCGCCTTCGGTCTTCCGGTGGTGGTGGGAACCCATCCTATCCCCGAGAAATACTGGACCATCCACAGCGCCCTGAAGACATGGGATTCCCCCATGTGGCAGGAGCTCATATCCCACGTCTCCTGCGACCCGGAAACCAGGCTGGCCTACAACTGAGGGAATGAAAAAAGCCGGAGAGCGGTTGAACCGCTCTCCGGCTTTTTTCGTGTTCAGATGGAGCCTACTTTTTTCCCTTCGATGCCGTTGCCGAGCCCCGAACTGCAGGTACCAGTCCCTTATTCTCCGTTCCGTTGTCGAACCGGAAGTATCCTACCAGCTTGCGCAGCTCCATCGACAGGCCTGCCAGATCTTCGGATCCCTGGGCCACCCTTTCCGCCGACGTGGCAACCTCCGCCATCTGGCCCCGCACCATGTCCGACGATGCAGCGGACGCGCTTACTCTGGATGCGATATTCTGCACAGCCCCCGCGATCTCCTCGCTTGATGCCGCCTGCTCTTCCGAAACCGCCGCAAGGTCCTGGGTCGCCGACGAAATTTTCGACAGCGCCTCCATCATTTTCCCAATGGTCTCCCGGGTACCTTCCGCAAGTCCCGCTGAGGCGTGGGAATTCTTCGCACTCTTCTCCGCAGCGGAGACCACCTGGTCCAGATCCTTCGTAATCATCCCCGCAAG
>JAPXRK010000329.1:0-2687 GCA_033813575.1 Synergistales bacterium | reverse complement strand
CATGTCTCCCACCATCGTTCTCGATCCCGAGGGGCGTCCCTTCATGACCATCGGTGCGGCCGGAGCCATGCGCATCATCACGGCGGTGAGCCAGATCGTCATGAACGTGGTTGACTTCGGCATGCTCATGGACCAGGCCATCGAGCAGCCCCGCATCTTCAACCCCGCTGGGGGAGGCAAGGCGGGTAAGCTCCTCATCGAGGAAGGCATCGATCCCTCCACTGCCGACTACCTGAAGCTCCGGGGCCATGATCTTGAAATCCGGCCCTTCAGCGGCTACTTCGGCACGGCCCAGGGCATTCTCTTCGACCATACGAAGAACAGGATGAACGGAGGAGCCGACAGCAGGCGTCTCGGCGTTCCCGTGGGCTACTAGGTCCGCTGCGAAAAAAAAGTAACAGGAGACAGGAAGGAGAGGCGGGACCGCGGAAGCGGCCCCGCCTCTCCTCTTACTAGGAAGCTCTGGTACAATGGGCTGCAGAGGAGGGATTTCCATGAACCGAAAACAGCTTGCGTCCATGATCGACCATACCCTGCTGAAACCGGAAGTCCGGGTTGAGGACATCAGGCGTCTCTGTGAAGAGGCGAAGGAATACGGCTTCGCTTCGGTGTGCGTCAACGGATCCTTCGTGGAGACGGCCGTCCGGGAACTGAAGGGGTCCGGGGTGAAGGTCTGCGCGGTGGTCGGATTCCCCCTCGGCGCCTCCTCGAGCGAAACGAAGGCCTTCGAGGCCCGGGAAGCGGCCGCCCGGGGGGCGGAGGAGATCGACATGGTCGTCGCCGCGGGACGCCTCCTTGCCGGGGATGAAGACTATGTCCGGGAGGATGTCCGGAAGGTGGTGGAAGCCGCCGGGAAAGGCGCCGTTGTCAAGGTCATTCTCGAGACCTGCCTCCTGGCCGATGAAACGAAGGTTCTCGGCTGCCGGCTGGCTGAGGAGGGAGGGGCAAGGTTCGTCAAGACCTCCACGGGGTTTTCTTCCGGAGGCGCCACCGCGGAGGACGTGGCGCTTTTGCGGCGTACCGTGGGCGATCGCCTCGGCGTCAAGGCCTCAGGGGGAATCCGCACACGCCGTGATGCCGAGGCCATGATCGCCGCCGGTGCGAACCGCATAGGCGCATCGGCATCTGTGGCCATCTGTTCGGAAGAACACTCCTGAGGACGGGCCTTCCATCCATGGTTTTCGGCGGTGCAGCTGACCGCATCCCCATTCGGATTCTTGTCACGGGGAGCAGGGGAAAGAGCTCCCTAGTCCGCCTGCTGGCTGCCGCCCTCGAGGGGGCGGGAATATCCGCAGCCGGAAGAATTACCGGCGTTCTTCCCCGGGAGCTATTCCGGGGGAAAGAGACGCTCATTCTCCGATCAGGCCCCGGCAGTGTCGAGGAAATGCGGTGGTGGCTCCGTTCCCTGCCCGGGGAAACGAAAGGGGCGGTCCTCGAGAACAGCGCCGTGGACCCGGAGCTGCAGGGTCTGGCATGGCGGTGGATGAAGCCGTCCTGCACGGTGCTGACCAATGTCCGTCCCGATCACGAGGAAGTCTGGGGCCGCGGCGAGGGGGCGGCTGCGGCGGCCCTCTGCGGAGGAATAGGCGGGGGGCCGGTGATCCTTCCACGCTCAGTGGCGTCTGTCCCGGCAGTATCCCTCCTTCTCGGGATGAAGGGGTGCGAGCTTTTTCCCTGTCCCGACGGCGCCGGTTTCAGGGAAAACCATCTTTCCCTCGTATCCGGAGTCTGCTCCTTTCTTGGGCTGGACGGGCCGAAGACCCTGGCTGCCGCCCGGGAAGTGGCGCCCGATATTGCCGATTTCCGCATCTTCCGGGAAGGGAAGGGCATGCTGGCTTCGGCCTTTTCCGCCAACGAGCCTGAATCCACAGAAAGCCTGTTCCAGTCGGCGGGCTGGGAGAGGGAGGAGACCACGGTGCTCTACAACTCGAGAAAGGACCGGATCGCCCGGCTGCGCTCCTTTCTGCCCTGGCTTACGGGACATTCCTGGAAGAGAGTGGCGGTCACAGGAAGCCGCCCACTTTTTCTGCCTTCAGGCGCCGAATTTCTTTCCCTTCGGGAGCCCGGGGATCTTGGGGTCTTCGTCGCTTCGAAAGGAAAAGTCTTCGGGTGCGGGAACGTGGCCGGTGTGCCCCTGGAATATTTGCTCCGGCGGGAAGAACGGGCGCAGGGGGAGGAAAGAATCCTTGACTGACGGCGATGTGCTCCTGGTTGCCCTCGGCATTGCCCTGGGGCTGTACCTGTTTCACCGGACGGGGTATTCCCCCGGCGGCATCATCACTCCCGGCTTCCTGGCCATGGAACTGGCCTCACCGGGGCGGATAGCGGCAGCCTTCGGCTGCGCCGTCGTTGTAAGCGCCCTCCTTTCCCTTCTCGTCAGGGGAACGGGTTTGTACGGCCGGCAGAGGACCGGCGCCGCCATGCTCCTCGCCCTTGGCCTGAAAGTGGTCCTGGGCGACCTGTTTCCCGCCTGGCCTGCCTGGATCGGGTGGGTCATTCCGGGGCTCATCGGCGCCGACATGCAGCGCCAGGGGATCGTCCCCACAGCGGCTACGTCCCTTGCGTCGGCCTTCGCCACCTCCCTTGCGGCCGCCCTCCTGGTTTCCCTTTCCGGAGTTTTGCCATGAAAAGATCCCTTCTTGAGGTTCAGCGCAGCTTTTTCCGGAACGCCCGGCTGAGGCTAGTAT
>JAPXRK010000328.1:0-2698 GCA_033813575.1 Synergistales bacterium | reverse complement strand
TGTCACCTGTTGTACATACAAAAAATGCCGTTATAATCATATTGGTTAATATTGGTCAATACAGGAGGCCATGCCATGGATATATCAAAGTTTACGAAAAAATCTCAGGAAGCCCTGTCTGAAGCGCAAAACAAGGCTATTTCCTTTGGTCATACCGAGGTCGACGGGGAGCATCTTCTCCTTGCCCTTGCCGGACAGTCGGAAGGACTCATACCAAGAATACTTTCCCGCATGGGAGCAGATGCGTCTGCCCTGGCCGCAAAAGTTGAGGCCGAGCTTGGCAGGAGGGTCCGCGTGACCGGCCCGGGGCTGGAACCGGGGAAAATACTGATTTCATCACGTCTTTCACGGCTGCTGGTGAAGGCCGGGGAGAAAGCGTCCCGTCTGAAGGATGAATATATTTCGGTGGAGCATCTTTTTTCCTCTTTTTTCGACGAGGGCAGAACCACTGCAGCCGGTCGCATTCTAGCTGAAGCCGGTATCGGGGAGGAGAAGTTTCTCTCGGTGCTGAACGATGTGAGGGGACGGTCGAGAGTCTGCAGCGATTCTCCCGAATCCACCTACGACGCCCTGGAGAAGTACGGCCGCGACCTTGTTGGCATCGCCCGGGCGGGAAAACTCGATCCTGTGATCGGGAGGGACGAAGAAGTCAGAAGGGTGATCCGGATCCTGAGCCGGAAGACGAAAAACAACCCTGTACTCATAGGGGATCCCGGGGTAGGAAAAACGGCCATCGTCGAGGGGCTCGCCGGAAGGATAGTCAACGGAGACGTACCGGAGGGGCTCCGGGACCGGTCCATTTTCGCCCTTGACATGGGTGCCCTTGTTGCGGGGGCGAAGTTCAGGGGCGAGTTCGAGGAGAGACTGAAATCCGTCCTCAATGAAGTGAAAGAGAGCGATGGAAGGATCATTCTTTTCATCGACGAACTCCACACTATCGTCGGTGCGGGGGCCGCCGAGGGGGCCATCGACGCCGGAAACATGCTCAAACCCATGCTTGCGCGGGGAGAACTTCACTGCATCGGCGCCACTACTGTGGACGAGTACAGGAAGCACATCGAGAAGGATGCCGCCCTTGCGAGGAGGTTCCAGCCCGTGCTCGTGGAGCAGCCCTCGGTGGAAGACGCCATTTCTATCCTCAGGGGGCTGAAGGATCGTTTCCAGGTTCACCATGGAGTGAAGATACGGGACAATGCTCTTGTAGCCGCCGCGGTGCTGTCGAACAGGTACATAACAGAGCGTTTTCTGCCTGACAAGGCCATCGACCTGGTGGACGAAGCCTGTGCCATGATACGGACGGAGATTGATTCTCTCCCCTCTGAACTGGACGCTGTATCCAGAAAAGTCATGCAGTTCGAGATCGAGGAAGCGGCCCTGATGAAGGAGAAAGATGCCGCGAGCGTGGAAAGGCTCAAAGCCCTGAGAGGGGAACTCCAGGAAGCCAGGGAAGAGCAGGTTGGGCTTCGGGCACGCTACGAAGCCGAGAAAGAAGGGCTCACGAATGTACGGGGACTTCGGGAACGAATAGAGTCGGTCCGAAGGGAGATCGAAAAGGCTGAGAGGGAATACGATCTCAATAGGGCAGCCGAATTGAAGCACGGGATCCTTCCCCAGCTGGAGAACGAGCTCCGTGAAAAAGAGGCCTCAATGAAACCTGAAGGGCAGGGCGGCAATATCCTCCGCGAAGAAGTGACGGAAAATGAGATTTCCGAGATCGTCGGCAAATGGACAGGAATTCCCGTGAACAGGATCCTCGAGGGAGAGAAGGAGAAACTGCTGAAGCTCGACGAGGTCCTTCACCGAAGGATCGTCGGCCAGGACGAGGCTGTTCAGCTCGTGGCTGATGCTGTGCTCCGGGCCCGGTCCGGCATAAAGGATCCGAGGCGCCCCATCGGTTCGTTCATATTTCTCGGACCTACGGGAGTAGGCAAGACGGAACTGGCAAAGACCCTTGCAGAGGCACTGTTCGACAGCGAGGATAACCTTATCAGGCTGGACATGTCCGAATACATGGAGAAGCATTCGGTTTCCAGGATGGTCGGAGCTCCTCCCGGCTACATTGGATACGACGAGGGGGGGCAGTTGACGGAAGCGGTGAGGCGGAGACCGTACTCGGTGATCCTTTTCGACGAGATTGAAAAAGCGCACCCGGACGTATTCAATATTCTGCTCCAGATACTCGATGACGGCAGGATAACCGACAGCAGGGGACACCTGGTGAACTTCAAGAACACGGTGGTCATTATGACCAGCAATATCGGGGCTCCGCTGCTTCTTGAAGGAATAACCCCGGAAGGTGAAATACGGGATGAAGCCCGCAGTGCTGTTCTGGAAGAACTGCGCCGGGCGTTCAGGCCGGAGTTTTTGAACAGGGTTGACGACGTGGTGCTCTTCAAGCCCCTGACCTCAGGGGAGATCGGCCGGATAGTGAAACTCCTCGCCGCTTCCCTGGAAAAACGGCTGCAGGAGCAGAACATTTCCCTTGAAATAACAGATGGAGCAGCGGGCTTCATCGCAAAGTCCGCCTACGATCCGGTGTACGGCGCACGGCCGCTGAAGCGGTTCATGGTGCGCAGCATCGAGACTCCGGTCGCCCGGATGATCATATCTGGGGAAGCCCGGGAGGGAATGGTCATAGTAGTCGACGAACGGGACGGACGCCTTGAGATAGCCGCAACGTCAGAAAAGAGAACGGAAA
>JAPXRK010000327.1:0-2712 GCA_033813575.1 Synergistales bacterium | reverse complement strand
TGCATGTGCAAGGGGATCTTTGTAGGCCCGGGGCGAGCGGAGTGCGTCGTAAATATCTGCAATGGCCGTTATCCGTCCCTCCCAGGGGATTTCCGTGCCTTTCAGACCGGAGGGATACCCGCTGCCGTCCCATTTTTCATGATGGGTCAGGCAGATATTTCTTGCCATTGACAGCCATGACGCGTCTCCAAGAATATCTGCCCCCCAGGCCGGATGTCGCTTGATTATCCCGAATTCTTCAGCCGAAAGAGGTCCCGGTTTGCAGAGGATCTCATGGGGAACCTTGAGTTTCCCGATATCATGAAGCCTTGCAAATAGTGCAATTTTGTCCTGTTCCGCCTTGCTCCGGCCGATTGCGCCTGACAGGATCCTGCAGTATTCACCGATTCGTGCAATATGATCCTCGGTTTCATCATGGTAAATGCCGGTGATGAACTGGAGTTTTTCCGCCATGTAGGAATAGGACGCTTCAACTTCCCGCCGCATTTTCTCGCCGTGCACAAGCCCTCCGAGGTAAGATGCCACAGGAACGAGGGTTTCCAGGAGAAACGGGTCTTCTTTCGTAGGTTTGTCGAAGGCAATTTCCAGGACGCCTTCCTCTTCTCCCGCCTGAAACAGGGGAATGAGGAGTTCACTTCTCACTGCAGGATTGATTGCCCGTGCCGTTGGATGGCGGGCGAAATCTTCCACCCAGAGTGGGTGGCGGGACCTGATGCTCTCGGTTGCAGCGATTTCCTCCCTTTGAATGACAAACCCGGAAAGATCACCGTCGTATCCGCTGAAGGCCGTCATGTGATATTTGTCTCCTTCCACGGATGAAAGAAGCACTCCGTAGGCCCCCAGGTCCCCCCTGATCCTGTGAAGGGTGGATTCGATGGCGTGCCGTGGATCTTCGCTTCTGGCGAAGGTATGAGAGAAGTCAAGGGTCCTTTCCCAGAGGGCCTCCCGCATGCGGAGGCGGCTGTTGACCTGTTCAAGCTCTTTATTCATCACGGCGGTTTCTCTGTTGAAGGCTGCCAGTTCTTCCTGCTGCCTGGAGATCACCCGGAAAAGGTCCCTGAGATTCCCGGTGAAGGCGTTCATTTCGCGCACGAAAGATTTTTTCAGACTGTAAAACCTCACCGCAAGGGCATTCATTGTTTCCACAGCCCTGTCATGCTTTCCGCCTTCAAGGTCTTCAAGACGAGTGCTCATTTCGTCCGCAAGTGAGGCGATCTCCTGTATGCTCCTGTAGATTCCCCGTTTCCAGATCATCCAGATGAGGAAAATAGCGAAAAGAGTGCCAAGGGCGGTTGCCGCTGAAAATACAGCTCCGTAGAGAGCGGTGTAGAGCAGCTTGCTCACGGGGTACGCAAGTGTAAGGCTGAGGCCGTAAAGAAACGGCTCCTGCCGGAGAATCATTCGTTCCCCGAAGTGAGAGGAGACCAGGGACCACTCGCCTCCGCCGGGGGGGACCCTGAGCACAAGCCCCCTCATCTGCACGTGAGAGGCAAGCCCGGAATTCTCCTGTGCCGAACCGGTCCAGACGGTGGAACCGCTCGAAGTGGAAAGGACGGGGAGAATCCGACTCGTGCCTGCCGCATCGAGTTCGTCGAGCTGAAGTTTCATGGCGGCGAAAATTTTCAGTCCGTCCACGGTCATTGTCCTTGTGAGAAGGTTTCCTCCGTAGGGGTCGAGAAGATCGTTCATCTCCCAGGCAGGGGTGAGGATCTCTTCAGGGAGGATCATTCCCTCGGGAAGCCAGCCTTTGAGTGTTTTTTCAACCCGGTCCCCGTCAAGGACAGCGATCATTGTCACTGGGTTCCTGAGAGTCCGTGATTGTATCCCTTCAACTGTGTTTCTGATGAATTCTTCCCCTCTCTCGACCTGTTTCCCGAGAATAAGAGAGCCTGCCCTTATAAATGTTTCTCTATAGGAGGAGAATTCCCTCAGCTGGGATTTGATCCGGAAAAATGTCGATATTGCCCCTTCTGCTATGATGACGGCAAGAAAGAAGAGGAGGACGGCAGGAATGAATGTACCAAGGGAAATATATCTCTTTTTCATTGTTCCGCCCCGTGAGCAGCGATACGGGAAAGCGCCGCCGAAGAAGAACGGGTGAAAGGAGTCCATCCCTTTTCGCCCAGCGAGAGAAGGGAAACGGGAAGGAGGAGATCGCCGTTTCGATCCATCTCTATTTTCCCCTGGGACAAGGACAGTTCCTGAAGCTCCTTAAGGACCGACGCAACTTTCTTCCTGTTGTTTGAACCTGCGGTGGAGATGGCTGCATCAAGCATGGCCACAGCATCATACCCCATGGAGAGTGTTACTGGTGGAATATGATCCCCGTAGGTCTCTCTGACGAACACTGGAAATGGATGCGTATCCCATCCGGAGGGCAGGGAGGCGGCTGTCAGAAGTCCTTCCCCGAAAACTCCTGCGAGACGCTGTGTCCTGTGGGACACAGCCCTGTTCGATGCAAATACTTCAAGATGGGGAGTCCTGAGACGGAGTTCCCTGATTGCAATAGCGGCAAGCCAGTCCGGAAGGACAAGGAGGACTGCATCCATACCCCGGCCTGTCCGTTCGAAATTCTCTATGATCTTGTTCAGGTCACCGCTGAAGACCAGGGTTCTTTTGGGAGGAATGCCCGCTCCTGATTCAAAATCTCGAATGAACTCCTGGACGTAGGAGCTTTCGAATCCGCTGACAATGGCCGCATAGGCCCTGATC
>JAPXRK010000326.1:0-2721 GCA_033813575.1 Synergistales bacterium | reverse complement strand
GATCAACACCCTTCTCGATCCCCTGTTCATCCTGGGCTTCGGGTGGGGGGTGAGGGGCGCCGCCTGGGCCACGGTACTCTCCCAGGGAGGGACCGCCCTCTGGCTGGGGTGGTATTACCTCACAGGCCGCAGCCTGGTGGCCTTCCGCTGGAAACACTTCCGGTTCAGGGCCTCCATCCTCGCCGAATGCCTTTCCGTGGGGGCGGCGGCTTTCGCCCGGCAGGGCGCGGCCAGCCTCTCCCTGCTGGCGGTGAACCTGGCCCTGGCCTCCACGGGGGGCGACGACGCCGTGGCGGCCTACGGCATCGTGAACAGGGTCCTTCTCTTCGCCGTCATGCCTGTCTTCGGCATGGTCCAGGGGCTTCTTCCCGTGGTGGGGTTCAACTACGGCGCAAAACAGTACTGCCGGGTGACGTCCGCCCTCCGCATCTCCATAGGGGCCTCCTCGGTCCTCTGCGCCGCCGGGGCAGTGCTCTTTCTCACCGTTCCGGAGGCCGTCGCGGGGCTGTTCACCACCTCCCCCGCGGTCACGGTCCTCGGCGCCGACGCGGCCCGGATGCTCGCCCTCGGAATGCCCCTGACGGGCTTCCAGATCATGGCATCAGGGCTTTTCCAGGCCATCGGCAAGGTCCGCCCCTCCTTCGTCCTCTCCCTGCTCCGCCAGGTCATCTTTCTCGTTCCCCTGGTGACGGTCCTCGCCCCCGTCTTCGGCACGGCGGGGGTGTGGGGCTCCTTTCCCGCGGCGGATCTCTCCGCAGCCCTGGTGACCTGGCTCATGTACCGGAAAGAAATGCGCCGCCTCCGGAACAGCTGCGGAAGCGGCGCTGAAGAATCTCCTTCAGGAACGGCCGGGAGCTAGAGCATCAGGACTGCCGTGAGAAGGTGGGCGTGGGAGAGGGGGTACCTGGAGACGTGCTCCGAGAAGGCCCCCCCGGTGCGCCGGGCGTGGTCCGGGAAGTCCTTTCTCCCTGCCGGTCCGGCGAGGCGGAGGAAATTGGCCATGGCCACGGCGTTCCCGGAGGGTATGGCTCCGTCATAGGCCTCCTTCCTTCGGAGAAAAAGATTTCCGTCCTGTCCTCCGTGAGGGAAGAAGCCCCCCTTCTTCCCGTCGGAAAAATCCTCCAGGAGGATGTCCATGAATTTCGCCGCGGAAAGAACGTAGTCTTTTTTTCCCGTGGCGGTTCCGAGCTCCGTCAGCCCCCAGGCGAGGAAGGCGTAATCGTCGAGAAATCCGGGGATGGCGGAATCTCTGTCCCGGTACCTGTGGAGCAGCCTGCCGGTTTTCTCCCGAAGCTTGAGTTCGATGAACCGGGCCGCCTTCTCCGCCGCCGTCACCCACTCCTTCCGGCCGAACACGGTCCCCGCAAGGGAGAGTCCGGCGATCATGAGGCCGTTCCAGTCGGTGAGGATCTTGTCGTCCAGCAGAGGCGCAGGGCGCTTCCGGCGTTCGGCGAGCAGCTTTTCCCTGCAGGAGAAGAGCAGTCCGCCGATTTCTTCCGGCTCCAGGGCGAACCGCGCCGCCGCTTCCGCGGGGGAAACGGCCATGTAGAGCACGTTGTCTCCCAGGATGCGCCCCGTGACCTCGTTTTTGAAGTTGCCTCCCCGGAGGACTCCGTAGGAGTGGAGGAACACTCCCGCCTCTTCCGGAGAAAGGATGCTCCGGATCTGCTCCTCCGTCCAGAGGTAGTACTTTCCCTCCTCCCCCTCGCTGTCGGCGTCGAAGGCGGAATAGAAGCCTCCCTCCGGTGAGGTCATCTCCCGGAGAACAAATCCGGCGAGGTCTTCGGCGAATGCTTCGAACAGCGGGTCCGGGCTCTCCCTGTGGAATTCCGCCGCTGTATGGAGAAGCAGCGCCTGGTCGTAGAGCATTTTCTCGAAGTGGGGCAGAACCCACCGGCGGTCCGTGGCGTACCGGGCAATGCCTCCCCCCAGGTGATCGTGTATGCCCCCTGCCCAGATGCGGGACAGGGTATTCTTTGCCATGGAAAAGGCCGTCCCTTCTCCGAAGCGCTTCCAGTAGTGAAACAGGAAGAGAAGCCACGACGGCATGGGGAATTTCGGCTCCTTCGAGAAACCGCCCCACTGGGGGTCGTATCCCCGGGACAGCTCGTCGAAGGCAGCCTTCGCCTGGGCCTGCCCGGGGCACGGTCCCGCCGCGGGAAGGGCTTCTTTGAGCAGGGTCTCCCGGATGCTTCCGGCGGACTGCATCACCTGCTCCCGCTGGGTCTTCCAGAGCCACTTCACCCTGGGGACCATGTCCACCATTCCGGGCCTGCCCGCCGTCCCCCTCTTGGGCAGATATGTGGCGGCGAAGAAGGGCAGCCCTTCCGGGGTGAGAAAGACGTTCAGGGGCCATCCCCCGCTGCCGTTCATCATCTGGCAGACCGCCATGAAGTTCCCGTCGATGTCGGGACGCTCCTCCCGGTCCACCTTCACCGGAACGCAGGCGTCGTTCAGGAGGTTCGCCACCTCGCCGTCGCTGAAGGATTCCCTCTCCATCACGTGGCACCAGTGGCACGTGGCATAGCCTATGGAGACGAAGAGAGGCTTGTCCTCCTCCCTGGCCTTCCGGAAGGCCCCGTCGCCCCAGGGGTGCCAGTTCACCGGATTGTCGGCGTGCTGCAGCAGGTAAGGGGATTTCTCCCCGGCGAGCAGGTTTCTGCGCCCTGTCATGACGCTGCCCCGTTCCACAGGGGGAGCAGTTCCTCGATGGCATCCATC
>JAPXRK010000325.1:0-2721 GCA_033813575.1 Synergistales bacterium | reverse complement strand
GGTCCGGAGTCATATAGCCCCGTGCCAGGGCGAGAATTCCCACCAGGGGGCGGGCGTCGCTCAGCCTGGCGAGCGCCCGGGAAAGAGTCTGCGGAGTGACGATGCCCTCCTGGAGGAGGAACTGGCCGAAGTGCCGGGAAAACATTACTCGAGCTCCCCTTTCAGTATTCTGCGGAGGAGGGTGTGGATTACGTCCTTCTCGAAGGGCTTCTGGATGAAATCGAAGGCTCCGGCGTCGATGGCGGTAATGAGGTTTTTCTTCGTCCCGGTCGACGACGCCATAACGATCCGGGCGGAAGGATCTTCGCTCCGGATTTCCACCAATGCTTCGAGCCCGGTTTTTTCAGGCATGACGATATCCATGAACACGAGATCGGGGTGGTGCTTCCGGTACAGTTCCACTGCTTCTTTGCCGTCCCTGGCCTCAAAAATGTTCTTGACGCCCCATTCGCCAAGAATACCGCCGAGTGTTTTCCTGATCATCGCGGAGTCGTCGCAGACAAGCACGGAATAGGTTTTTTCGTTCAAAGGAAAGCCTCCCAGATGGAATTCTCCCGCGGAGAGAGGGTATTTTCTGAATTATACCATGATCGTTCTGGCGGAAAGGCTGATTTTTTTAAACATAGCCGACTGTCCCGTCCCTGCACCGGGATGAGAATTTCATTTTTCCCGGAAGCGGTATCTCCCGGAATAATTACGAGAAATAGTACAGCTGGGGCGGAACGAGTCCGCAGGCGAACTTTGCCGCGGCAGCCCGGACGTGGCTTCCTCCGTTCTCCAGGCAGAACACTCCGTGGCCGGGGAACAGGGCGTCCACTTCCAGTTCGGCCAGTTTTTTCATGGCCTGGGCATAGGGGTAGAGACTCACGTCCGGGAGAGACTGGATGAGCACCTGGCCGCAGGAAAACACGGCATCGCCCGTGAAGAGACACTTCTTTCCGTCCACCGTCCCGTACACCACCATGTCGCACAGGCTGTGCCCCGGCACCATGCGGACCGACAGGACCGCATTCCCTGCACGTACCGTGTCTCCCTCGCCGAGGCCGAGAACTCCCGGACATTTCGGATAGGAAAAATCAGCCGGGTACAGACCTCCCTTGGCCGGGGCCAGGCTCGTGGCATCCTCGTCCCCCGATGCGATGGCCTCCGCCTCGGGAGCCGGAGCATACACGGCGCAGCCTGATACCTCTCTGATCCTGGCGGCTCCGCATGCGTGGTCTCCGTGGTAGTGGGTCAGCACCACCGCCTTTATGTCACCGGGGGTATAGCCGTGGGATGCCAGCACGGCATCCATCCTGTCCGTATCCAGCCCCACCCCCGAATCGATGAGGATGCAGCCGTCTCCTCCGTCCACGAGGTAAACGTTGCAGTCCAGTTCGTGGGTCATGCCGAACCCCCACTTGCCGCTGGCCACGATATACACGCTGTCGGTGATCTTCATGGGTTCCTCCTTAATATTGCACGATTCTGATCCCCCGGGGGCTGCCGGTCTGTCTGCCATTATACCCCCGCGAGGTTCACCTCCATCCCCCGGGAAAGATGTAGAATAAAGAACAGAGAGGGTACGAAAGAAAAACCTGATTACGGAGGTCATTTTTTCAATGAACCGGACAATGAAGAAACTTGTGTTGCTGTGCGGTACTGCCCTGATCGTGCTGTCCGCCGCCGCCTCCATGGCGGCCGGGGCGGAGAGTCTCCTGCGGACGGCTTCCTTCGACGGCGTCGAGGTGAGCTACATGGACGAAGGCGAAAAAGACGCCCTGCCGGTGGTTTTCATCCACGGCTGGGCCTGCACGGGGAACTTCTGGCGTTTCCAGACGTCCGCCCTGCGGGACCGGTACCGGGTGATCGCCCTGGATCTTCCCGGCTTCGGGAAGAGCGGAAAGCCCCATGACAGGGCCTACACCCTCCGGTTCTTCGCCCGGGCGGTAAAGGCCGTTATCGACCATGCCGGCGTGAAGCGGCCTGTGCTTGCCGGGCACAGCATGGGCTACGGGGTGGCCGTCCAGTTCCTCGCCGACTATCCCGGCGAGGCCCGGGGCCTCTGCAATGCCGACGGGGCCTTCTTCTGGCTTCCCGACGACCCCGGGGAGGTCCCGCCATGGGAGGCGGAGATGAAGGGCCTTTCCGACGGGCTGGCGGGCCCGGACCGGGAGAATCTCGTCCTCTGGTTCATCAACGCCACCTTCTACGGCAGGACTCCCGAAGACCTGAGAAAAGAGATCACCGGGGTCATGGCATCGGCGGACCCATACGCGGCGAACAGTTCCATGGCCGAATTCATCCGGCGGGAGAACTGGGTGCGCCGCAGCTTCAGCGTGCCTTCCCTGGCGGTGTACTCCAAAATTCCCGAGCTTCCGGCGGAGACGGAGCAAAAACTCCGGGAGACCTTCCCTGACCTGACTTACGTGGAATGGACCGACACGGGGCACTTCCTCATGATGGAGCAGCCGGACCGGTTCAACGGTCTGCTGGTGGATTTCCTCGAAAGGCTGGACACGTGACGGACCCCGTCGGGGTGTGCAGTTTGCCGGGTCCACGGGCAAAGAATTGGGTGTTTCTCGGCCCCTCCGGCAGCGGCAAGTCGGAGATCGCCCTGAACCTGGCCATCCGGGCCGCAGGCGACGGGGGACCGCCGGTCCATTTCTTCGACATGGACCAGACCAAGCCCCTCTTCCGCTCCCGGGAGGCCCGGGACGCGGTGGAAAGGAGCGGGGCGGT
>JAPXRK010000324.1:0-2721 GCA_033813575.1 Synergistales bacterium | reverse complement strand
CCGAGATGGAGACCTCCAGAAGGTTCTTGTAGGTGCCTCCCTCCCCCCGGCTTTCTTCCACGGCGATTCCCTTGTCCGAGGCCAGGAGGGGAGCGGACATGTAGTTCACCTCCGGCCCGTGGGAGACTTCGAGCATTCCCTTGAGCCCCGCCACTGTGAAGGGGGAGTAGTGGTAGGGCACTTCAAAGCAGATGGGGTCGTCTCCTTTCGAGAAGAGCGGCCCCCGGAGGGTGACCCGGATCTCCTTTACCGGCTCCCGGAGGAGGTGGGCTGCGAGGTACCCCATCTTCCGGGCGAGAGAGAGATAGGCCCTCCGACCGTCGCTGAGAAGCTGCTCCGAGAAGGGAAGGTTCACCGCGTGCTCATAGGGTCTCCCCAGGAGAGTGGCCGCCAGGTTGGAGGCGGCGATCACCGCCACGGCGGACTGGGCCTCTTCCGTGTTCGCGCCGATGTGGGGGGTGAGGATGACTTTCTCCCGGAGGTCCTGAGCGAGGAGGGGGTGACCGGCCCGCACGGGCTCTCCGTCGAACACGTCAAAGGCTGCCCCTGCGAGAAGCCCGGAGCGGACGCCTTCGGCCGCGGCATCCTCGTCCACGAGACCGCCCCGGGCGCAGTTCACCAGGAAGGCTCCCCGTTTGCAGGCCCGAAGCGCCGAGGCGTCGAGCAGCCTCCTGGTTTCTGCGGTGAGAGGCACGTGGAGGGTGACCACGTCGGCGAGGGAGAGAGCCCCGGCCATGTCGTCCAGGAGCCGGACCCCGGCACGGTCCGCTTTCTCCTTCGAAATGTAGGGGTCACAGGCGGACACATCCATGCCGAAGGCCCGGCACCGGAGGGCCACCTGGGTCCCGATCCGCCCCAGCCCGATGACCAGCAGCCGCTTTCCTGAGAGCTGCATGCCCATGAACCGGCTGCGTTTCCATTCGCCCGCCGCCACTGAGTTCCACGCCTGGGGTACCTTCCGCACGAGGGAGAGAATCATGGCCAGGGTATGCTCCGTTGCCGCTAGGGTGTTTCCGGTGGGGGCGTTGATCACCACGATCCCCCGGCGGCTTGCCGACGCCAGGTCGATGTTGTCCACGCCGACACCTGCCCTGGCCACAGCCCGGAGCTTCTTCGCAGCCCCGAGCACTTCGGCGTCCAGAGGGGTGCCGCTGCGGGTCAACATGCCGTCCGCGTCGGCCACCGCATCCAGCAGCTCCTCCCTGGTGAGGCCGGTCCGCACCTCCACCTGAAGGTCCTTTTCTTTCCGGAGCAACTCCACTCCCGCTTCCGATACAGTATCCGTCACGAGCACTTTCATTTCGTCATTCCCCTTCCTTTTTCCACTTGTTCCGAAACGACGCGATGGGGCTGCATGTCAATAGCCCTCCCCTGAAAATGGAAAAAGGCCGGAAGGGTTGTTTCCCCTCCGGCCTGTATTTCCTGCGATCGATCCCTGCGTTTCATGTCGCGGTGTCTTTATCTAGGGCTGTGGTTCCTCCTCTGCCGGCACAGGAAGACCAGCCCTTCCGGACGAGCCGGAAGAGGAGGAGGAGGAGGAGGAGGAGGAAACAAAACCTATGCCGTCAAAGATTGATAAACTGAACTCCATATCAGTTTACTCCTTCAAAATAATGTTCACTTTATATCAGCGAAAACTATCAATGTCAATAGTTTTTTTAAAACCGGACCATTCAATATGCCAAACCGTGGAATTCTGACGATCTGAATACGAAATAGATCCCCTTGAAGAAAACTCAATGGCTGTTTTAAATCTCTTGACAAACATTCAGCCTTTTTCTAAGATACTAATATATTAGACAAGACATTCGGCCTTGTTTCAATCAACCGCATTTTTTTGAATTTTGTTCCCGCTGCAGGTTAAGCCTTTTTCCGGCCTTTCCGGAAAGGCAGTTTTTCGGATTACCGGCCGACGGCCTGTAATTATACAAATCCAGGGGGGTATGAAGCATGAAGAAGGTATTGTTTCTGGTGATGTGTCTCTTGATCCTTGCGTTCGGAATTTCTGCATACGCTGCGGAAAAACCGGCGGATTTCGTTGAAGGAGACGGGAAAACCTACGAACTCATGGTCTCGACCCAGCTGGCCGATTCCCATCCTTTCTGCAGGGGTTTCTATGCCATCGCAAAACGCGTAGATGAACGGACCGGTGGCAAAATGACCGTCAAGGTATTCCCGAGCGCTCAGCTCGGCAGTGACGAAGATGTTATTGAACAGGCAATCCAGGGTGTAAACGTCGCCGTGGTCACCGACGCGGGACGGATGGCGAACTACGTGAAGGATATGGGTATCGTGGGCATGGCTTATTTCGCCGACAACTACGACGAGGTCATGAAGGTACAGCAGACCGAATTCTGGAAGGAATGCGTAAGGAAGCTGGCCGCGGAGAACGGCATCCGGGTCCTTTCCTTTAACTGGTTCGACGGAGCACGCCATTTCCTTACCAACAAACCCGTCAGGAAACCTGAAGATCTGAGGGGAGTCCGCATCCGCACACCCGGAGCCCCTGCATGGTCCCGTTCCGTGGCCGCCCTCGGCGCAACTCCCGTAACAATGGGATGGACCGACGTGTACAACGCAGTGCAGCAGAAAGCCATCGACGGGTGCGAGGCCCAGCATTCCGCAAGCTACGGGCTCAGGGTATACGAGGTCCTGAAGTACATCAACAAAACAGCCCACTTCCAGCTCCTCAACGGGCTGATTGTAGGGGAAAGCTGGTTC
>JAPXRK010000323.1:1463-2722 GCA_033813575.1 Synergistales bacterium | reverse complement strand
GCCCTCCGCGCCCTGGTGGAAGAGTTCGGGCTGGGGGAATGACTTCCATGCTGTCTCCCGTCTATTCTCCCTGGGGCCTTACAGTGGATCGGGCCGAGGGAATGAAGGTCTATACCGACAGGGGCGTCTTCCTGGACGCCTTCTCCGGCATCGGCGTCCTCCCCCTTGGCCACAGCCATCCCGATGTAGTCCGGGCGGTGGCTGAAAAGGCGGCCCGGTTTACCCATCTCTCCAACTACTTTCTCGATCCCGACGCCGTTTCCATGTCGGAAAAGCTCGTCGCCATGGCGGGGCGTCCGGGGGAGGTCTACTTCTCCAACTCCGGCGCCGAGGCGAACGAGGCGGCCCTCAAGGCGGTGAAGAAGCACAGGAAGGGGGTTATCGTCTCCTTCGAGGGGAACTTCCACGGAAGGACCCTCGGCGCCCTCTCCGTCACCTGGGGCCCTTCCATGAGAAAGCCCTTCGAACCCCTCGTTCCCGGGTGCGTCTTCCTTCCACTGCGGGGGAGCATGCTCCTCGACTTCGCCGAAGAATACGACGTGGCGGCGGTTTTCCTGGAGTGCGTCCAGGGGAACAGCGGTGTGATCCCCATACCCGGCGGGCTGGCCGAGGCGGTGAAGAACCTGCAGCGGGACAAGGGGGTCCTTGTCATCGCTGACGAGATCCAGGCCGGGCTCGGCCGGACGGGGAAAAACTTCTCCCATGAACACTGGAGCCTGGCCCCGGACATCATCACCGTCGGCAAGGGGATCGGCGGCGGACTCCCCCTCGGTGCGGCGGTCTTCTGCGGATGGTCCCCCTTCGGCCCCGGCGACCACGGGTCCACCTTCGCCCCCAATCCCGTCTCCCTGGCGGCTGGGAAGGCGGTGCTCTCTCATCTCACCCCTGAATTTGTCGGTGAAGTCGCCCGCAAGGGCGAACGGTTCCGTGCACGTCTTTCTGAGCTGTCATGGGCGGGCGAGGTACGGGGAAAAGGGCTCATGATCGGGGTCGTCACCGACGACCCCGCCGGAGTGAAACGCCGGGCCTTCGAAAACGGGGTACTGCTCAACGTGGCGGGAGGGGCCGTCCGGTTCCTGCCCTCCCTCGCAGCAACCGACGCGGAACTGGACGAACTGGCGGACCGCCTGGACTTCTAGCAGGCGCCGGGATCGGCGGAGTGGACCAGGAACCGCCCGCACTCCCGGAAACCGTACTTTCTGTAGAGAGGAAATCCCATGGGGGAGGCCTGGAGAGCCACGGCGGAACAGCCGGCCTTC
>JAPXRK010000323.1:0-1453 GCA_033813575.1 Synergistales bacterium | reverse complement strand
GGTCGGAGAGCAGCATGATCTCGTCGAGCAGCGCTCGGGCGGTTCGGATCGCACCGCAAGAAGCTGCGCGATCCGGAGCCATCCTGGAGGTCTGAGCCGGCTCCGATCGGGTAGTGGGAGCACGGTCGAGGCTGATCTCGTCTTCGTCCTGCCCCTCCCTGTCGATCAATCCGTGCCACCCCAGCCGGCGGAATTCCGGCATCACGGAAAAAAAGAAGAGCCCCGCGGTCGTCCCCGGAAGGGTCAGCAGGGCCGTGCCCGCCGGCCTGCCCCGGAAGGAAAGGGCCAGCAGCCGGAAGCGGTCCCGGTCCTTTCCCGTCGCCATGGACGACGCGAAGGCTGCGAAGGGTTCCAGGTGCTCCGGTTCCGATCCGAATCCTTCAAGGGAGGAAGCTGCCCACCCGATGGCCTCGCCGGGGGTGCGGCAGACCGAAATTTCACCTTCGGGAAAGGGCGGCATGGTGTTCCGTCCTTCCCCGAGGGGAAGAATCATGGCAGGGGGCGAACACTGAAGAGGAAGCCCAGCCCGGGCCAGCTCCCCGCTTTCGGAGAGCGCCCCCGTTCCGGGGGGAACCCACCACGTGAAGGGCATGTTTTCCGAGGCGAAAAAGGTCAGTGCCTCCCCGGCCATGAGGGGAATGGGGCCTTCCCCTGTCTTCAGGGCGTAGTTCTGGTCCGGGATGGCCGTTCCGGTGGAGAGGAGGAGGACGCCGTGCCTCTCCGCCGTCCGGCAGGGGGAAAGGGTTCCCCAGAGCCTCAGCGACGCTTCGAACGCAGATGCCGCTTCCGAGGCGGCCTGATTTTCATCGAAAAAAACCATGGGGTTCCTCCGGAAGTTAGAAAATCTGTGGGATAATTGTACGATATAGAGTGCATCAGCGGAATTCTTTTCCTGGAAAAGAAAAAGTGTCCATTTCCAAAGGAGGTTATTTACATGCTGTACCGTTCCATGCCCCGCACGGGAGACGAACTGTCCATTCTCGGCTTCGGCTGCATGCGCCTTCCCCTCGACGGGGAGGGAAAAATCGACGAACACCGCGCCGCTTCCATGATCCGTTCCGCCATCGACCGGGGAGTGAACTACATCGACACCGCCTACCCCTACCACGGCGGGGAGAGCGAACCCGTGGTGGGAAGGGCCCTCGGCGACGGCTACCGGGAGAAAGTCTTCCTCGCCACCAAGCTTCCCTCCTGGATGGTGGAGACTCCCTCCGACATGGACCGCTTCCTGGACGAGCAGCTCGCCAGGCTTCAGACGGACGTGATCGACTATTACCTCCTCCACTCCCTCAACGCCGAACGGTGGGAGATCATGAAAAAGAACGGCTTCGGCGCCTTTCTCGACAGGGCCTTGGCCGACGGGAGGATCCGCCGGGCGGGTTTCTCCTTCCACGACCAGCTTCCCCTCTTCCGGGAGATCGTGGACGCCTACCCGTGGCATTTTTGCCAGATC
>JAPXRK010000322.1:0-2723 GCA_033813575.1 Synergistales bacterium | reverse complement strand
TAAGCCATAATTGGCCATTTTACTTAAAATAATAAAGAAGTCAACGGAAAGAATCTTGTTTTATTAGGCACCCCTCCTTCTTTCGGCCGCCTGCGGCGATGGCGAGCATGTCCGACAGAAGGGCCTGCCCGGTCTCCTCCCTTCCCGCTCCCGGGCCGATGATGGTCACGTCGCCGAGGGTGTCGGTGGTGAAGGTGATGGCGTTCGTGGCCCCCGAAACGCCGGCCAGCGGGTGGGACAGGGGAACCTCCTCCGGCGCCACCGATGCACGGACCTCTCCGTCCTGGCGTGAGGCCTTCGCCACCAGCTTGATCCGGTATCCCCGGGCCAGGGCGTCCTCCACGTCCTTCTTCGTGATCCCCGCGATCCCCCGGCGGTCCACCGATGAAAGGGAAAGGGAGGAGCCGAGCACCACCCCGGCAAGAATCTGGGCCTTCACCGCCGCGTCCCAGCCGTCCACGTCCCCGGACGGATCCGCCTCCGCATACCCCCGATCCATGGCTTCCCGGAGGGCCTCGCCGTACTCGAGCCCGTCCTCCATGCGGGTGAGGATGTAGTTGGTGGTACCGTTCACTATGCCCTTGGCCTCCAGGACATCGCAGCCCGCCAGGGATTCAAGGGCCAGGTTGAGGGAGGGGGTCCCGCTCATCACCGAACCCTCGAACCGGTAGCTGCAGCCCCGTGCTTCCGCCAGTTTTTTCAGCTCCGGGAAGGCCAGGGAGACGGGACCCTTGTCGGATGTGACCACGTGCCGTTCCGCTTCGAGAGCGGCCCGGGTGAGCGACAGGCCCGGCTCGCCGTCCTTCAGGTTGGTGGGGGTCACGTCGATCACCATGTCCACTCCGGGAAGCAGCGCCGCCTCCACCGGAGAAACGGAGTCCGAGCCCAGGGGCTCCCCCCGGCCGACCCTGAGCAGAAGATCCGCCAGGCCGATCCCTTCGGGGCGGACCAGGGCGCCCTTTGTCTTTCCCACTACGGCCAGCGTTCGGCATGAAAAGCCCCACCTGGAAGCGAGCTCCTGTTCCTTTTTCACCAGCAGCCGGGCCAGCCCCTGACCCACGTTGCCGAACCCCACGAAGCACAGCCCCCATTCTTTTTCTACGCGCATTGAAATTCCCCTTTCTTTTCGATGAATTCTTCGTGCAGGGCGCGGAGCGCGGGCTGCGCGTCCTTTTCATCCACAAAACAGCTTACGGAGAGCCCCGAAGAGGTCAGAAGGTGCGCCGGAGCGCCGAGTCGGCCGAGGACCTTCAGCATGGCCCTGCCGATCTCGGGGTGGTTTCCCGCCCCGGGCCCCACCACGGAGACCCTCGCCGCACCGGGGTTCACCGATGGAGATTTCCCCGACATCCTGCGGCATATCTCCGCCGCTTCCTCCAGCCGCTCCCGGCGGATATAAAACAAGGGACACCCCCGTTCCGCGGCGGCCAGAATATGGATGCCCCGCAGGAAAAACTCCTCCGCCACGTCACAGCCTCCGTTCCCGCATCCCTCCGCTGAAAGAAGGGCGATATTTTCGTCCGACACCACAGCACACGCCCGAAACGCCTCATCCACCGTTCTTCCCATGATCCACGTTCCCTCCCCTTCGCCGGAGCCCACCCACAGGGGCAGCTCCAGCCGTTCCGCCATCTCGATGCTCCGGGACTGCATCACCTTCGCCCCGAGGAAAGTCATTTCGAGGCATTCCTCCCAGGAGATCCGCCCGATCCTCAACGCCCCGGGGACCTTCCGGGGATCCGCCGAGAATACCCCGTCCACGTCGGTGAAAATGCGGCATGAATCCGCTCCCAGGGCTCCCGCCAGGGCGATGGCCGAAAGGTCAGACCCGCCCCGCCCCAGGGTGATGGTGTCACCCGAGGCTGTAGCCGCCTGGAAGCCCGTCACCACGGCAACCCGCCCGGAGGCGCAGGCTTCTTCCACCCGGACCGGGTTGACGGACAGGATGCGCCCTTCCCCCCAGGGACCCCCGGCGAGAAATCCCGCCTGGGCGCCGGTGAAGGAAACCGCAGGGCATCCCTGCCTTCCGAGCTCCATGGCCATAAGGGCCGCCGACTGCTGCTCCCCCGTGGCAAGAAGCTGGTCCAGCTCCCTTCTGTCCGGCGTCCCGCCCGAGGTTTCACCCGAGAGAGCGATCAGGCTGTTGGTGGTGCTTCCCATGGCGGACACCACCACGGCCACCCTGAGACCCGAGCGGAAAAAACCGGCGATCCGGCCTGCCCCGGCCCTGATCCTTTCAGGGTTCGCCACCGACGTTCCCCCGAACTTGAGCACAACGCCTTCTCCTTTGTTCCACACGGGCTTTTCCCCCTCTTCACAGAATACAAAAAAGCCGGGGGCCTTCTGTACGAAGACCCCCGGCTGAAGCTGTCGGTGCGCGACGGATCAGGCGCCGACCTCTCCAGGAGGGTCGCCGCTAGTCATCGTCATGGCACAGGCTGCGGGATTATGGGGAACTGCTGGTTTCATGCTCACGGCGGCGTCTCCTTTCCGGTCAGGCTGAAATTGACAAGGATGATACGCCCCGAAAGGCCGCCTGTCAACGGAAAACTTCACATTTTTAACAAAGCAGAGAGAAAATCAGGTGCATTATCCGCGGAGGCCGGTGAAAACCAGATTTCAGCCAGGGATACGGGCAAAAAAAGAAGGGGCGGACTCTGCCGCCCCCCGGGAAAGAAATGGATGTGATCAGAGCCTGTGGGCTCCCGCCGCCACGAAGGACA
>JAPXRK010000321.1:0-2725 GCA_033813575.1 Synergistales bacterium | reverse complement strand
CGGCGGCATGTTCCTCGCCATCGCCTTCTTCCAAATCCTGGGCAGAAAGAGGAGCACCACCTGGGACGGTGTGGTCACCGACAGGACGGTGAAGCAGAAGCGCCGCAAGCAGAGCACCGGCGGCGACAGGGACGACTACCGCTGGGTGAACTACACGGAATACGCGGTGGAGATCCGGGCCGACAGCGGAAAGAAGCACCGCATCGTCGTGGACGACGATGCCACCCTCTACAACTATTACCAGGTGGGGGACAGGGTGCGGCACCATGGCGGACTGAACACGTACGAGAAATACGACAAGTCCCGGGACGGCATCATCTTCTGCAACGCCTGCGCCACGAAATGCGACATCGGCGACGACGTTTGCTTCCGGTGCGGCTGCCCGCTGCTGAAATAATTACGAGGGAGTCCGGCGAACCATGCCGGGCTCCCGTTATTCCCGGACTGTTCCTGGATCGTGGATCCATTGCCAGGCCAGGCTTTTCCTGAGGTAAAAAAGAGAAATAGTATACAGAACGGGCTGAAAGGTGTATAAAGTAACAAGAAAAATGCTCCGGTTGCCGGGAGGTTCTCCCAGGCGCAGGATTGTTTTGGACGTACAGCGGTTCCAATATTTCCAGCGGGAGTGGTGTTCATGAAACAGCCGATCCGTATCCTTCTTTTGATTCCGTTCCTTTTCTCCCTTCTGTGCGGGCTGCCGTTCCTGGAGGCCGCGGAGAAAGACGCCCCTGAGGAGTGGACCTTTTCCACCACGCCCTATGTCTGGTTCTCCGGCCTGAACGGAACGGTGGGTGTGAAGGGGCACAAGGCCCGGGTCAGCCAGAGCTTCTCCGACATCCTGTCGACCATGGACGCCTCGGGGATGCTGACCTTCCAGGGGCACAAGGAAAAGCAGTACTTCTTTTTCGACGGCATGTATCTCGACCTGTCGGACACCGCTCAGATCTCCGCCGGGATTTTCACCGACGTGGGGGTGACCACGACCCGCCTGCAGGCCGCGTGGGGGGTGCGCGTAAAAGAATGGGAATCGTCATCGCTCCACGTTTTCGCCGGCCTGAGATACTGGAACCTGAAAAACGAGCTGACCATCAGAACAGCCTCCGCTCCCCTGAGGCACTTCAGCGACACGGAGTCCTGGCTTGACCCCCTGATAGGCATCCGGTTCTCCACCCGGCTTTCGCCCAATCTTTCCTTTACGGCCATTGTCGATGCGGGCGGGTTCGGAATGGGCTCGGATTTCACCTGGGGAGGGATGGCGGACTTTTCATGGCGGATCTCCGAACGGACGTCCCTCGAAATCGGGTACCGCTACCTCTACGTTGACTACGAGAAAGACGGCTTTACGATGGACGCCTATAACGACGGCCTGTTCATCGGATTCACCTGGAAGCTGAAGTAAGACTGCACGAAACACTTTTTTTCCACCATGTTGTCCAATTTCACTCCACATGAAAGGGAATGAGACCCAATGAGAAAAGCCTGCATCCTGAGCATCCTGCTCCTCTCCGCACTCCTCTGCACCGCGTCCTGCGGCTTCGCCGCCGCCCCGGCCGGCGCACCCTCGAAGTATTCCTTCACCCTCGACCAGGGCGGCATTCCCGGGCTCGGCGGCGATCGGTCCGTCATCGTCGTCATCAGCGACATCCACCTTGGAATGGATGACCGGTACGCCGAAATCCAGAAGAACCGGGCTCCTCTCGCTGATTTTCTTCGAAAGATCGGAAACGCTCCGAACATTCGGGAACTTGTCATCGCCGGCGACCTGATCGACGAATGGTTCATTCCCGCTGGTGTGGACACCTACGCGGGGAAGAGCCAGAAAGAGTTCGTGCAGACCGTCGCCGCGAACAACAAAGAGGTGTTCGATGCCTTCAACGGCATCATCAGGGAAGGAAAGATCAAGGTCACCTATGTTCCGGGGAATCACGACCTGCTGATCGACTCCGGAAGCATCCAGACTGTCTTCCCAGGCATGAACGAAGCCCGCGACGTCCGGGGCCTCGGGACCTACTCTCCGGAAGGCCGTCCTGAGATCGCCATCGAACACGGCCACCGGTACAACTTCTTCTGCGCCCCCGACCCTCTTTCCAACAGGGAGATAGCCCCCGGCTCCATCCTGCCTCCGGGATACTTCTTCACCCGCATCGCCACCCTCTCCGTGGTCGAAGGCAAACCCAAAACGGGCAAAATCCGGCCGGCGGTCACGCCGAATTCCCTCGGCGAAAGCCAGGACCTCGAATATCTCTACTGGAAAGTGTGGGACGCTCTGATGGACGAGCTGCCCATCAAGGAGGAGTTCGAGGAAAAGATCATCAGGACCAACATCGACGGATTCACGCAGGACTACGCCATGAGCGATCTCATGCCCCGCCAGGCCCAAGCGGGCGGTGTCATCGACGTGAACCTGTTCAAAGGGATCCAGGACACCTGGGATGAACGGCAGGCCCTCAACAAAGTAGCGGTCAAAATCCCCGTTCGGGAGGCCCTCGCCAAGTCGGCCTCCGCGGAGGAAACGGACAACCAGGCGGTGGTGCAGTACTTCAGTAACCCCGCGTCCGACAAGAGGATCGTGATCTTCGGCCATACCCACGAATCCAGAATGATCCCCTCGGAGACCCACGACGGGAAAAAGGCCCTGTACGTGAACTCCGGTACCTGGATCGACAAGAACGCCACGCCCACCATGACCTTCGTCACGGTCATCCCGAAGGACGGGGAGCGGCAC
>JAPXRK010000320.1:0-2725 GCA_033813575.1 Synergistales bacterium | reverse complement strand
AACTCGTGCTCTGGGACATAAACAGCCGGGACTACACGGGAGTGTCTCCCTCGTTCATAGCGAACAGGGTGGTCCGGAAAGCGGTGCCAGGGTCCATCCTGCTCTTTCACTCGGGAGTAAAGGCGACCATCGACGCTCTTCCGGAGATAGTCTCCCGGCTCAGAAAGAACGGATTTGAATTCGTGACGCTGGACGAAATGTTTTCAGCCTACGTGGCGTCCGAGCCGTTCCTCCTGCCGGCAGCGAAAGACCTGTTCATCATCATGTGAGGGAGATGATTTCATGGCTGAGTTTCTGGTAATTTCAACGGGAGGAACCATTGCGTCGAGGCCGGGAACGCATGGCCTGGCGCCGTCCCTTCCGGGAGAGGAGCTTATCACAGGCGTCAGGGGCCTGGAGCGTTTCGGCCGGATCACCGTCCTTGACCTGCTTTCCAAGGACAGTTCAAACATGTCCCCGGAGGACTGGAAGATGATGGCGGCATGTCTCAGGGCCGAGGAAAGGGAATATGACGGATTTCTCATTCTTCACGGAACGGACACCATGGCGTATTCCGCCTCCGCCCTCTCCTTCTTCCTCCCGGGATTTTCGAGGCCGGTCGTTATTACGGGATCCATGCTCCCCATGGGTGATCCGGGTTCCGACGCCGAAGACAATATCCTGGAGGGTTTTATCTTTCTCAGTGCCCTGGCGGAACAGGGCAGAAAAGGCATCTCCATCGCCTTCCACGGCCATCTTATCCACGGCCCCCGTTCGCAGAAGATACTGAGCCATGACACCACCGCTTTTTCCAGCATCAATTATCATGAATTGGGCTGTATCATGTCAGGAAAGGTGGTTCTGGGAACAAAACCATACCTCGCCGAAACCTACCCCGTGGATGTTTCTTCCCTCTCGGTGGAAAACTCCATTTTCCTCGTCACTCTGTTTCCCGGCTTCAGGGCACGGTACCTGGAGCACCTGACGGACACCCAACCGCGGGCCATCGTTCTGGAGGCCCTGGGCCTGGGGGGCGTCCCCTACCTGGGTGAAAACCTCCTGCCCCCTATTGCCAGGTGCAGGGAGAAAAACATCCCGGTGATCATTACGACCCAGTGCGTGTACGGAGGGGTGGACCTGAGCGTTTACGAAGTGGGAAGGAAAACCCTGGAACTGGGTGCAATCTCGGGGAAGGACATGACCCGTGAGGCGATCATTGCGAAACTCATGATCACCCTCCCGACGGTAGGCCCCGACCGGCTGGAAACCCTCCTTCACGAAAACTTCTGCGACGAAATAACTCCCGGAGGTGTCCTCTCTCAGGGATAAATCGTACGGAAGAGAAGGGATGCCGCCTCCCGGTCCAGTTCAAGGAGCCTTTCGTATTGGGCCAGGGCCGAGGTGCGGTCTCCCAGTTCAATGCAGCACAGCCCGAGATCATACAGAATGGACGCTGAATCGTTCCGGAAAACAAGTCCCTGCCTGAGGACCTCCACAGCCTCAGCAAAACGGCCGGCGATCCTGTACGCCCGTCCCAGGGCGCCGTACCCTTCCGCTTTTTTCGGCGCCTCATGGATAGCCGCCATGGCCGAAGCGAAAGATTCATCCCACCGCTCGAGCAGGGCAAGGCTTTCGCTGTTTCCCGCGAGGGCTTCGACCGACTGCGGTTCTTCGGCAAGGTACATTTCGTACAGCCTGACCGCTTGCCCGTGATTCCCCACCATACGGGAAGCATGGGCGAGTTCAAGGAGAGCGGGAGAAAAACCCGGCCTCAGTTCCAGGGCCTGACGGGCCGCAGAGAAAGCTTTGCCCGGCTCCCTGTTGAGGTTGTAAGCCCTGGCGAGTTCCGCCTGTGCGACGGGATCGTCCGGAGCTTCCGCCGCCTTCAGAAGGGCATCCCTGAGTCCGCCGTGGGCAGCACCAGCACCGAACAAACCGGAGGCTAGAAAGAAAACAAGAAAACACCACACGGCGGCAGCCCGTTTCTTCATTCTACCGTTCGTTCCCTTTCTTTCCACAGTTCATCACCTTCCAGGCACATGCTGACAAACGCTTTCGCGTCCATCTCCCTGCGAATCCCGAACCGGGTGAGCACGAAATCATACTTCACCGGGTCCTCCGGAACAAACTGTCTGAAAAGGCCGGTGACCTCAAGGGCCGTTTTCAGATCCGGGCTTTTTCGTTTCGTCAGGCCAAGGCACGAGCACATCCTGAACATGTGAACGTCCATGGGGAAAACCAGGTTCTCCGGCCCGAGTATTTTCCAGCCTCCCGGATCGACTCCGTCAGAACGTACCATCCATTTGAAAAACAGGAACAATCTCTTGCAGGCGCTCCCGTCTTCGGGAGAAGGGAGGAGGAAGCTCTTCCCGAGACCGCCCCCCGCACGGATCCCCCCGGAAAACAGGGCCGCCCCGCCAAGGATATCCCCGCTCCTGCTGAGGCAGTCCTCAAAAAAGGATTCGAGACGGCCGTACTTCCTGAGTGTCTTCCCGATTCCCGCAAGAAAAGAGGCCATTTCGCCCCCGGAAGTGAACCTGTGACGGAACCCTCCAAGGAGGCGGGAAAGCTCCCCGGCGGACGTCTTCAGAAGGAACGACCTCGGAGAGGGCCCCATGACCGTGAGCAGCCTGTCCGCGTTCCTGAGGATCTGGGCCACCCTTCCGTAGGCAATGGACGATACGGCAAGCCCGACGACCTCCCTCTCCTCGACCGTATCAAACAGGTAGAGCTTTTCCAGTGGATC
>JAPXRK010000319.1:0-2730 GCA_033813575.1 Synergistales bacterium | reverse complement strand
GCGGAGGCCTCGGGAAGCGACAGGGGAGGTTTTCTGTCGTTCGGGGACGGAGGAGCGGCGTCCATGCTCATCGCCCGATGGCTCGAGACCACTGAAACGGGGGATCTCTCGGAACTGCACCTGCCCCCCGATTCCCCCGCTGTGGCGGGAGTGGCGGCCTCTTCGAGGGCATGTCTCGGCTTCCGCTGCCCTTTCAAGGACAGGTGCTTCTCCCGGAAGGCTCTCCGTGAAGCCCAGGACTGGTCCGTTGTCGTGGCAAACTACCACCTCTTTTTCTCCTACCTTCTCGGGGCGGGAAAGCCCTTTCCCGTCTCCTGCGACATCCTGATCTGCGACGAGGCCCACAGGATCCCCGAGGCCGCGAGATCCTCCATGGCCCTTTCGGTGTCCGCTGACGATTTCGCCAGGCTGCTCCGGCACAGAACCGTGTCCGAAGGGGCCTCTCTCCTGGAGCATGGTTCATCCGCCGGCAGAATCGCCTCCCTGTCGGGAGAAATACGCCAGGAGACGGCCCGTTTCTTCGACCTGCTCGATGTCAAGGTGCAGGCGAAAAAGGCGTCCTTCACCGGGCCCTGTGAAGAGCTGAGGCACCAGCAGGCGGTTGTATCTGAGAAGGTTCTGGAGCTCTTGAGGATCTTTGCCCCTCTTGTGGACGAGCAGGAGGAACCTGACCCCGAGCAGTCCGCTGCCGCCGTGTGGGCGGAGGAGCTTCGCCGGGTCCGTCATGCCCTGCAGTGGTGCACGGAGGTAAAAAACTATCCCTCATGGGCGTACTGGAAGGAAGGCCGTTCTCTTTCCAGCGCTCCCGCCGCTCCCTTTGCGGAACTGGCGGACAGCTTCCTCTCCGGAGCCCCTGACTCGGTTTTCTTCATGTCGGCCACCCTCACCGCCGGAAACAGGTGGGATTACTGGATGCGGGAAACAAAAATCGAGCCCACCCGGTTTTTTATCGCCGGATCCCCCTTCGATCTCGCAGACCAGATGGAAATCCTGGTGGTGGATACTGGAATGGACGTCATGAACCCCGCCTATGACGATACGGTCTGCTCGGTTATCGAAAAGCTCGTGGAGAGCAACGGCGGGAGCACTCTCGTCCTGCTGAGCTCCCTGCGCCTCCTCGGGAAAGCGGCCCGGACGCTCCGCAGGAAGGAACGGAGCTATGCCGTCCTTGTCCAGGGGGAACTGCCCCGGTCGGAGCTTCTGCAGCTGTTCAGGGAGGACAGGACCTCGGTCCTCATTGGAAGCGCCTCCTTCCGTGAAGGCGTGGATATTCCCGGGGACGGCCTGACCCAGGTCATCATCGACAGGATTCCCTTCCCTCACCCAGGGGATCCTCTTGTCCAGGCGCGGAACGCTCTGGAGGGGAGCGCCGCCTTTTCGAAAACCATCCTCCCCGAGGCGAAAATGCTCCTTAAACAGGCGGCAGGGCGGCTCATCCGATCCAGGACGGACAGGGGCAGGGTGGCCATTATCGACGGGAGAGTGCTCCAGAGAAGGGACTGGAACATTCCGGCGGCCCTCCCGCAGGTGAAATACCGTCGTCTCGTGGTCTCGTCGAACCGTGCAGCAAAATCTGTTGCTCCCGCCGGACCGGTGTGATATAGTATCAAGGCTGAAAAAAAGAGGCCGTTAAATCACGGCTTATGTTTTTATTGCCATTGGGAGGTGTCATCGTGAAACAGACGTTTCAGCCCCACAACAGACCGAGGAAAAGAAAGATGGGATTCCTCGCAAGATCGAGCTCCCCGACGGGCCGGCGGGTTCTTCGCAACCGCAGGAGAAAGGGCCGCGCACGGCTGGCCGTGTAATCGTTGAGATTCCTTTTTTCCCGGTCTTCGCGCCTTCAACGAGGGTGGGAGTATGACCTTGTCTTCCGCACCGGCAACCGACTGAAAGGCCAGCTGGTGCGGTTGCTGTTTCTGGAGGCTCCTGACGGAAGAACGCGCGTGGGGTTCGCTGTGGGAAAGCGCCAGGGGAAATCTCACGAAAGAAACAGGGGACGGCGTATACTGAAGGAAGGTTTTCGACGCCTTTTGCCGTGGATGAAAGAGGGCGTGTGGCTTGTAGCGTCGCTCCGGAACTCCGGGATGACCGCGGGCGCCGGAGAGGTGTATTACGACCTCGCGAGGGTGCTTGCCGGCCGGGGAATGATGGTCGCCGGATGGCCGGGACCGGACTGGGATTGCACTGAAGCAGGCAGGAAGGAAGAACCGTGAGTGTTGCCTCCCGGATAGGTATTCTGTTCATTAGGGGCTACCAGTTTTTTGTTTCGCCCCTTCTCGGACACAACTGCCGTTTTTATCCCTCCTGTTCGCAATATGCCGCGGAAGCCCTGGCGGTACACGGTTTTCTGAAAGGTGTTTTTCTGGCAGCACGACGGATAGGCAAGTGCGCCCCGTGGCATCCGGGAGGATACGACCCCGTACCGCCCCGGTGTGAACGTGACGGGGCTTATATCTCCGAGGACGGTGATCGATAGTGGGTTCAATCTGGAAATTGGGTGGAGACCTGATGATGAGGCTCATGGAGCTTGTCCATGGCTTTACCGGGTCCTGGGGGCTCGCCATTATAACGCTGACGCTGATCGTCAGGCTTCTGCTGCACCCCCTAACGCAGAAGCAGATGGCAAGCATGCAGAAGATGCAGAAACTCCAGCCGCGCATCAAAATGCTTCAGGAAAAGTACAAGGACGACAAGGAATCCCTCAACAGGGAAATGATGGCCCTCTAC
>JAPXRK010000318.1:0-2731 GCA_033813575.1 Synergistales bacterium | reverse complement strand
GGACTGATGTGGGGATTTGAACTGGTGAGCGAAAAAACCGCAAAGACACCATTCCCCGTTGAAGTCGCTGCCTCTGCTAAATTTAAGGCCCTTTGCCAGAAGAAAATGATGACCGTCTATCCGGGCAAGGGCATGGTGAACGGAGTTCTTGGAGATAATGTTATGGTTGGTCCTCCGCTGATAGTAAAAGAAAATCAGTTGAGAGAAATTTTTTCGATTCTTCAGGAATCTCTAAAGGAACTTGCGACTGCCATTTATAAATAGAAACCACCTTTTTGACTTTTCAATGTAATTAGGGTTTCTATAAATTTTATTTATGTAACCAATAGGAGGTTTTTCATAATGAGCGAAGCATATATCGTATCGGCGGTGAGGACGGCCGGAGGGAATCTTGGAGGCACGCTGAAGAATGTGCTGCCGGATGATCTGCTTGTTCCGGTGATCCGGGAAGCGGTCTCCCGTGGAGGGATATCGGGGGAGGTTGTCTCGGAAGTGATCATGGGGCAGACGAAGCAGTCGGCGGACTGCCCGAACGTGGCGAGGGTGGCCTCGCTGAAGGCCGGTCTGGCGGAGGAGCTTTCGGCCTATACTGTTCACCGCCAGTGCGGTTCCGGGATGCAGGCGGTCATCAACGCATTTTTCCAGATCAGGTGCGATGAAGGGGACTTCATCGTCGCCGGTGGAGTGGAAAGCATGAGCACTGCCCAGTACTACCTTCGTGATGCGCGGTACGGCTTCACCGTGGGCAACGGCGTCATCCTTGACCCGAACACTGAGAGCCAGCCGAAATCGCAGCCTGAAGAGAAGTACGGTCATCTCATCATGGGCATGACGGCGGAAAATCTTGCGGAGAAGTACGGGATCAGCCGCGAGGAACAGGACGCTTTTGCCTACAAAAGCCAGATGTCGGCGTTGAAAGCGATAGACACCGGGAGGTTCAGGGATGAGATCGTTCCTGTTTCCATACCGGCGAGGAAGGGAGATCCCGTCGTTTTTGATGTGGACGAATTCCCCCGCAGGGACACGAGCCTTGAGAAGATGGCGAAACTGAAGCCAGCCTTCAAAAAAGACGGCACGGTAACCGCCGGGAACAGTTCCGGCAGGAACGACGGAGCTGCGGCCCTGCTGCTGGCTTCTGAGGAAGGGGTACAAAAGCAAGGGCTGAAGCCGTTGGGCAGGATAGTGGCGGCTGCCTCAGCGGGCGTGGACCCGAGATACATGGGGATCGGCCCTGTGCCTGCCATACGGAAAGTACTTGAGAAGACGGGCATGTCCCTTTCGGACATGGGACTCATAGAGATAAACGAGGCATTCGCGGCCCAGACGCTGGCCTGCGTGAAGGAGCTTGGAGTGGACCAGGACCGTCTGAACGTGAACGGAGGAGCCATAGCCCTTGGTCATCCGCTCGGCTGCTCGGGAGCCCGTATACTGGTGACCCTTGCGCACGAGATGGGCAAGAGGAACGAGCGGTACGGTCTTGCGGCCATCTGCATAGCGGGCGGGCAGGGTCTTGCAGTGATCGTCGAGAGAGCCTGACGGAATAAAAGAGGAGGGTCCAGGGTGAGTGCAGTGCAGTCGAAAAAACTGAAGGCAATGGAAGAGGCCATGTCCCTGATAAAGAGCGGCGACAGGATAATGGTCAGCGGATTCGGCAACGTGGGAGACCCCAAGCAGTTGGTGGCAGCCCTGAGCAAGCGTTCGGTGAAAGACCTGACGATAATCAGCAATGACCTCGGTTCCCCCGGGATAGGCCTTGGAGCGCTGCTGAGCGCCGGGATGGTGAAGAAGCTTATAGGAAACTACTACAACTGGAACCCGGAAGTAGCCGATGCCTACAATGCCGGAATAATCGACGTCGAACTGGTCCCGCAGGGGTCTTTCGCCGAAGGGATCCGTGCAGCGGGAGTGGGAGTGGCGGCATTCTTCACTCCGACCGGTGCGGGAACGGATCTTGCGGTGCACAAAGAAGAAAGGGAATTCAACGGCAGGAGATACATCCTTCAGGAGGCCATAAAAGCTGACGTGGCGCTGATAAGCGCGGCGAAGGCCGATGCGCTGGGGAACCTGGTGTACAGCAAGGTAGCCCGGAATTTCAACCCTCTCATGGCCATGGCTGCGGATCTTGTCATTGCTGAGGTCGGGGAAGTGGTTCCTGCCGGAACGTTTGATCCCGAGTGCATAGTGACGCCCCACATTTTTGTGGACGTACTGGTTCAGAGGGGGTAGCGAAAATGTTTCAGATGGATGAAGAGAGCGCGAAGGTACGCATAGCGAAGAGGATAGCCCGTGAGTTCACGGAGATGAGCGCAGAGAAGGACCTCTTCGTGAACCTTGGAGTGGGTATACCCACCATGGTTGCGGACTATGTTGAGGGAGAGAATCTCTATCTCCAGGCGGAGAACGGCATGCTGGGTGTAGGCCCTGCCGCGGAGGCGGGGAAAGAGGACCCGAACCTCATCAATGCGGGCAGGGTCAAGGTGACCGAGACGGTGGGGTGTGCCTATTTTGACAGTTCCACATCGTTCGGCATGATCCGCGGCGGTCATATAGACGCGACAGTGATAGGGGCGTTCGAGATTGACGAGCGCGGGAACGTGGCGAACTGGATAATCCCCAACGGCAAGCAGCTGGGTGTGGGAGGAGCGATGGACCTGGTGGCGGGAGCGAAGAAGGTGTACATCGCCATGCAGCATGTAAGCAAGAAGGGCAAGGCGAAGATCGTGCCGTGCTG
>JAPXRK010000317.1:0-2748 GCA_033813575.1 Synergistales bacterium | reverse complement strand
GTGCGACGAGTTCAGTCCTTCCCTCCGCGATCCTGTCGCCCCGTATGGCATCGAGGTAGTCCGTCATTCCCTTTACAGCGGCGAACAGGGGGCCTACGGGAATGCTGACCCTTCCCACACCGATCTCCCTGAGCCTGTCAATTGAGACCAGGGGCGTTTTTCCTCCTGAAACGGCGTCCATGAGGTTGATGCTCACGGGGGCCCTGATCTCCCGCACCGCCTGCTCGATCTGCTCCACTGAACGGGGCGCCTCGACGAAAATCAGGTCCGCCCCGGCCTCGGCATAGGCATTGGCCCTGCGTATGGCTTCTTCGATCCCCCCGACAGCGATCGCATCAGTACGGGCGTTGAGGACGAAATCGGGCTCGATCTCGTCCTTTACGGCTTTGCAGGCCTTGATTTTCAGCACCATTTCCTCGAGGGGAATGATCTGCTTCCCCTCGAGGTGGCCGCAGCGCTTCGGGAATACCTGGTCCTCGATGTTCATTCCCGCAGCCCCTGCCCTGATAAATTCCCTGGTGACGTACATGGCGTTGATGCTGTTGCCGTACCCTGTATCGGCGTCGGCCATCACGGGAACCTGAACCGCCTCCACGATATTCTTCGTGAAGTGGACCACGTCGCTGAAGCCTATGAACGCCATGTCCGGAAGTCCGAGGTAGGTCGCTGAAAGGCCGAAGCCGCTCACCTGGAGGGCCTTGAATCCGGCCCGCTCTATGAGTTTTGCCGAAATGGCGTCATGGGCTCCGGGGCACACGAGTGCTTTCCTTTCGAGAATCATGTTCCTGAGCAGGGTTGTTTTTTTCACGGCACAGTCTCCTTCCTGAAGAAACATCAGTTATTCAGGGCTTTCTCTTCAGCCGCACGGGAAAGGATCTTCCTGTCGACAAGGAAAGCAACTGCCACCACGACAAGGCCGATGAGCGATGGAAGCGTTCCTGGGAAAAGAAGCAGTAAACCTCCGACGATGAAAGAACCACAGATCAGGGGATTGATCAAACATCTCCTGTGGCTGAACATCCCGTAGGCTATGGAGATCGCCCCTATGAATCCTGTTATTCCGTGGCTGAGAATGCTGGTCCAAGCTGCCCTGCCCACGAGGGCGGGATTGAGGGCGAAGAAATAGGGGAGGATGAATGCAACGATCCCGAGCCGTACCGAGAAGAAACCTGTCTTGACCCAGTTTGCCTTTGCGATTCCCGCCGCTGCGACAGCCGCGGTGCATGTGGGGGGCGTCACTCCTCCGAGTATAGCCCAGTAGATGAAGAAAAGATGTGCCGCCACGGGGTCGATGCCAAGCTTGAGAAGGGGCGGCACAAGGATCGACACTGAAAGGACGTATGTGGGGACTGTGGGCAGGGACGTTCCCAGAAGGAACGGCACTATGGTGGCGATGAGCAGTGAAAAGTAGATATTCGTACCTCCGATGTCGAGAATGACGCCGCTGATCTTGGGAGCTATCCCGGTGAGCCCGATCAGGTTCACGAGCATGCTCACCGACACGAGGATGGGTACGATCTGGGCAACATCCCTTCCTCCTTCGGAGAGGGCGGCTATGATGAGTTTCACTGTATCCTTCATCTTTCGCTTCATAATGCCGATCAGGAGGAAAACTGCCAGCGCCGAAAGGCATGCGTAGAAACCCGCCAGCTGGAGGGGCTGCCCCACGGCTATGAGGTACAAAAGCACTCCGGTGGGAATAATGAGACCTGCCAGCCTTTCAAGGGTGAGTATTTCCTTCCATGTGGGTATCTCCTCCGGTGGAAGCTTGTCGATACCCATGCGCACCGTCCGGAAATGAACGCCGGAAAACACCCCGGTGTAGAAGAGAAAGCAGGGCAGAAGAGCGTATCCGATAATATGGAAGTAGGATATGTTGAGAAACTCGGCCATCATGAAAGCCGTGATGCTCATGATCGGGGGGGTGATACCGCCGCCCGAGGAGGCGATCGCTTCCACCGCAGCGGCGAACTCGGGCCTGTATCCCAGCCTCTTCATCAGCGGGATGGTGTAGCTCCCCGTGACCATGACATTTGCCACCGAGCTTCCCGAGATGCTCCCGAAAAGGGCGCTCGAGACTACCGCGGCCTTTGCGGGGCCTCCTGTATATTTGCCTGTTATGGCGAGGGCGATGTCGATGAATGTTTTTCCTCCCCCGGTGGCCGAGAGCAGGGAGCCGAAAATGATGAACATGGAGATGAACGTTGCCGACATGCCCGTGACGCTGCCGTATATTCCGAGAGGGGAGTAATAGAGGGAGCCGAGCACAAACTCGAGATTGATCCCCTTCAGTTTCCACATGCCGGGAAAGGATTCTCCCATGAAGATATAGCCCAGCAGGAGGACGACCATAAGCGGTATGGCAATCCCCACGGATCTTCTGGCGGCTTCCAGGACGAGGAGCATGAGGGCCCCTCCGAGGATCAGGTCGAAGGATGAGGCTCCGGCGGATCCCACATAGATGTCCAGTGCCTTGACGAATGCGTTCAGGTTCGCTGCCAGAAGAACCGCTATCAGGATCAGGTCAAAAAGGGAAATACCCTCATCCGGGGGCTCTTCCTCTCTCCGGGCCCGGAACGGGAAGTAGAGAAAACCTATGGAAAGGCCAAATGCGACGTGGATCGCCCTGAACTGGATGTCGAGGAGATTCGTCAGGTAAATCGGAGCCAGGAGCTGAAAGACGGCAAGAAAAAAGCCGAGGGTGAAGATGACTTTTGTCTTTATCCGGCCAATTGAAGAAAAGCTCAC
>JAPXRK010000316.1:0-2750 GCA_033813575.1 Synergistales bacterium | reverse complement strand
GAGCATTCCTCCCGGGAAAGGGACGGGGTGTCCCGGCTGCAGGTCCGTTCAGCGGGAAATACCGCTCCCGCTTCCTTCCAGACGTAGTTCAGCTTCTCCAGGAGTTCGTCGTAGGGGTTCTTCTGGAAGGTGGAAATCCGTGCCCCTCCCGAAGACAGGGACGCGGGGCGCCGTTCCAGGGCGAATTCCAGGGGAACGGGCTCGAAGTTTCCCAGGGTGAGCAGTTCCGCCGCCAGGGCCTCGATCTCCTGCCGGGGGCCGATGAGGGACATCCCCATCATTTCCACTACAGCCACGACGGTTCGACCTCCCTTTCCTTTCCGGCGAAGGATGCGGCGGCGGGATGGATGAGGAATTCCCGGGCCTTTTTCCTGTCGTAGTGATACCGCACGTCTTCAATAATGGTAAACAGGTCCTTCACCTCCAGCTCTCTCAGTGTCAGGTACGCGAGCACCGCGTGGACCCCCGCGGAGCCGGACCGGAAGATGGCCGACGCCGTCCTCCAGAGGATCCGGTACAGGTTGTGCTCCAGGGCCATCTCCCCCACCTCCGGGACCTCGTTTCCGCCGGAGGTGCGGAAGGCCTCGCCGTAGGGGCTCTCCCTGAGCAGCTTCACCATGGACGGCACGTCGGGGGCGAAGGCGAAGGAGCTCAGCGTGTCGAAATTCAGCCTGTAGCGCACCGGCAGCGTCAGGCCGAGGGCCTCCTCCGGGGTGAGGGAGAAGAACCGGCGGCTCCGGTAGATCCAGTACATGTTGATCAGGTCCGCCCTGGTGCCGAAAATCTGTCGGACGCCCCGTCCCTCGCTCCCCGGGAACTTTTTCCCCCCGGAGAGAATCCTGGTGAGGAAGAAGGTGTCCATGGCCATCTTCGCCCGGAAGAGGGTGCCTCCCTCCTTCTCGATCTGCTTCAGGGGCTCGGCGAGGATGTCGTACAGGGGATATCCCCGAAGGGACTCGAGGACCTCCCGCAAACTTTCGGCCGCCAGGAGCTTCTCCCCGTCAGCCACGGTGATTGGGACGGTGGCCACCCTCCGCCGGAGGGCTTCCCGGTTTCCCGCCCCCGTGGTGATCATCCGGAGCACCCGCCTGATCACGTCCACGTCGAACCGCTCGCCCCATGCCCGGAGAAGGGCGCTCCGCTCCGGCCCGAGGTAGCGGCAGAAGGGTATCTCCTCCAGGAGAGGAACGGCGGTGATGATCGCCTCGAGGTTGCCCCGGTGCAGGGTCTCCGGCGAAGGGTCCGTGATGTAGGGGCCGTAGGCCTCCGTCTTCGCCAGGTAGGCGGCGATCTCCCCCACGGTCTCGAATTCGAGAAGGTGAAGGTAATCGGAAGGGGCCAGAAGCCTTCCCCTGTAGACCCGGGCCTTCGCCGTCACCGCGGCCCGTTCCCCCGCGGCGAGAAAGGACACCTAGGCCCCTCCTTTTTTTCCGTACCGCCCGGCGATCTCTTCCGCGAACTTCGACACCACCTGGGGGGCTTTTTCCGCGAACTGGTCCTTCATCTTCTGCCGCCCCCGCATCCCCATGTCTGCGATCTGGGCGGCCTCGAGCTCGGCGGAATGGCGGGCCGATTCCACGATGGCCTTCGCCTGGGCCCTGGCGGCGGTGAGCCTGGCCTCCTGGTCCGCTGCGAATTTTTCCCTGTTTTCCCGGAGGATGTCCGCAGCCTTCCGCCGGGCGTCCTCCACGGAATCAGCCGCCTCGTCCTCTGCGGCCAGAAGGGCGGTCAGCACTTCGCTCAGGTTCATAGGATCCCTCCTCCTTCATTTTCCATTCCCTCGCGGGCCATCTTCATCCGGGTGAAATCCTCCCGGTCGTTCTCCTCGAGCACGTTGGCGATCCACGCGAGCATCTGCCGGTGGGACGGAATGACCACCTTCTCCAGGGCGTTCACCCGCCGGAAGGTCCTCCGGATCTGGACCGCAAGACGGTAGACGGAGGTCTCCACCTCCGCGAGCCTGGCGATGAGGGAGAGCACTTCCGTGGCGTGAAGGTAGGCGCCGTCCAGGGTTCCCGACGTGCCGAGAAAGGAGTAGCACGGCTCGGGCGGCCTGTTCACAGGGTCCACCTTCGGGATCTCCACGCCCATGACTGAGTGGAGTCTCACTGTAAAGCCGTCCGTTTCGGGGACTGAGTAGGAGAGTTCCTCCACGTTTTCGATGCCCAGGGAAAGCCCGGCCATCTGGAGGCTGAAGTAGGCCTTGGAGAAGACTTCTTCAAGAGAGCGCTGGAGTTCCTTGGCCTCCCGGATTTTTCCCATCAGCTCCATGAGGAGGATGGTCCGTTTCTGCTCGAGAAGGTCGTGCCCCTTTTCGGCCAGTTTCAGCGATGATGCGAATTTCACCATGTTCCCCCGGGTGGGGGCGATTTTCGGGCTCATGATCCGATTCCTCCGTAGAGGGGAGAATAGATCTGTTTCCGTAAAAAGTCAAACGGAAAGGTACGGAAAGAGGCGGAGACGGGGAGGAAAAAAAGACAGGAAAGGGGAGGTCCGGGAAGGCCGCTCAGCAGTCTTTCCCGAACCTCCGGGCGATCTCGCCGAGGATGTCCCCGGCGGAAAAAGGCTTGGTGAGGCATCCGTCCATGCCGGCCCTCCGGCAGAGAGGAAGGGCCCTGTCCGGTTCGTGCCCCGTGAGGCCGAGAACGAGTGGGCGCGGCCCATCCCCCGGAGTCAGGTTCCTGATGGCCCGGGCGGCTTCCAGTCCGTCCAGGACGGGCATTTCCAGGTCGAGAAGGACCACGTCGGGA
>JAPXRK010000315.1:0-2755 GCA_033813575.1 Synergistales bacterium | reverse complement strand
CCTTCTGAAGCCCGGGGTGACCCTGCGGATCCCGAACCAGGACGGCATTTTCTACACCATCAAAAAGGCCGATACCCTCGAAAAGATAGCGAAGAACTACGGCATTCCCGTGGACAGGATCCGGAAGGGGAACGGGGCCGAGGCCCTGGACTCCCTGAAGGAAGGAAAGGAAATCTTCCTGCCCGGCGCAAGGCCGGAGGCCGTGGAGTCCGCACCTGCCCAGAAGAGCGGGCCCGCGAAGAACCAGCCGAAGAGCGGGGCCAAGACGGTCTCATCGGCATCCAGAAGTTACAGGTGGCCCGTCATGGGGAAGATTAACAGCCCCTTCGGATGGAGACGGCATCCCGTGACCCGCAGAAGGGACTTCCATACGGGCATTGACATCAAAGCCCCGCGGGGAAGGGCTATCAATGCGGCGAAGGCGGGCCGGGTGGAGTATTCCGGCTGGATGGGCGGATACGGCAGGGTCGTGGTCGTCCGTCACAACGACGGGTATTCCACTCTCTACGCCCACTGCAGTTCCCTGTCCGTGCGGAACGGCCAGTCCGTGTCCCAGAGACAGACCATCGCGTCCGTGGGAACGTCGGGCAGGACCACAGGGCCCCATCTCCACTTCGAGATCCGCCAGGGGAAGAGCCCCATGAACCCTTTGAAGATGTTAAGATAGGCAATAGTGACCATGACATGCCGTGACAATTTCGCTATTCTGGACCGGGGAATTCCCTGGTCCATGTTTTTTTGACGCGGTCTGCCGTAAATTTCTTTTTCGTGGAGGATGGAGGAAATGTCGAAGTACGTTTTTGTCACCGGCGGGGTTGTTTCTTCGTTGGGCAAGGGAATCACCGCGGCGTCCCTCGGGGTGCTTCTGAAAAAACGGGGCCTCAGGGTTTCCATAATCAAGCTCGACCCCTATCTGAACGTGGATCCGGGCACCATGAACCCCTTCCAGCACGGGGAGGTGTTCGTGACTGACGACGGGGCGGAGACGGACCTGGACCTGGGGCATTACGAGCGGTTCATCGACGAGTCCCTCAGCGCGGACAACAACGTGACCACGGGCAAGATTTATTCCTCCGTCATCTCCAAGGAGCGGAGGGGCGATTACCTCGGCGGGACCGTGCAGGTCATCCCCCACATCACCAACGAGATCCAGGAGAGGATCCTTCGGGCTGGCGAGGGCCGGGACGTTGTGATCGCGGAGATCGGCGGCACCGTGGGCGATATCGAGGGGCAGCCCTTCCTCGAGGCCATCCGGCAGATGGCCACCCGGGTCGGGCGGGAGAACGTGGTCTACTGCCACGTGACCCTGGTGCCCTGGCTCGAGGCCGCCCGGGAGCTGAAGACGAAGCCCACCCAGCACAGCGTGCAGGAGCTTCGCCGCATCGGCATCCTGCCCCAGATTCTTGTGTGCCGGTCCCACTACGCCATCGAAGACGAGATGCGGGACAAGATGGCCCTGTTCTGTAACGTTCCTCCTGAGGCGGTGATCCAGGCCCTGGACGAGCCCACCATTTACAAGGTTCCCCTGAGCCTGTACGAGCAGAAGTTCGACACTCTTGTTCTCAAGTACCTCTCCATGGAATCTCCCTGTGAGCCCGACCTGGCCGACTGGCGGCGGGTGGTGGACGGATTCTGCGCCCCCTCGGGCGAGGTGGAGATCGTCATGGTGGGCAAGTACATCAACCACAAGGACGCCTACCTGAGCGTCACCGAGGCGCTCTACCACGCTGGCATCCACCACGACGTCCGGGTGAGGATCCGGTCGGTGGAGGCGGAGGATATCGAGGAGCAGGGAGCCGACGCCATTCTGTCCGGCGCCTGCGGCATCATCGTCCCCGGAGGATTCGGCTCCAGGGGGATCGAGGGCAAGATCGCCGCGGCGAGGTACGCCCGGGAGAAGAAAATCCCCTACCTCGGCCTGTGCCTGGGCATGCAGGTGGCGGTGGTGGAGTTCGCCCGCCACGTCTGCGGCATACCGGGAGCGAACAGCTCCGAAATCGACCCCGGATGCACCAGCCCTGTGATACACTTGATGGAGGAGCAGGCCCACGTGGAGGACAAGGGCGGTACCATGCGCCTCGGCGTGTACCCCTGCGATCTCGTTGCCGGAACCAGGGCCGCCGAGGCGTACGGGACCGGCCAGGTGCTCGAGAGGCACCGCCACAGGTACGAGTTCAACAACGACTACCGGAGCCGTCTCGAGGAGAAGGGAATGAGAATCGCGGGCATCTACTCGAAGAAGAACCTCGTGGAAATCGTGGAGCTTCCGGATCATCCGTGGTTCGTAGGCGTCCAGTTCCATCCTGAGTTCCGGTCCCGCCCTGTGAAGCCCCATCCACTGTTCATGGGTTTCATCGGCGCGGTGGTGAAGCTTGTGAATTCCATACCAGGGAGGGAATAGCCATGAAAAAAACAGTTCTCGGTCTTGTGCTCGCGATTTTTGCCGTGTGTGCCGCCGGTGCCGGGGCATTTGCGGAGGAGCAGCAGTCCACGGTGTTCCTCATGGGCAGAGTTGAGCGCCTTCTGTACGGGAGCGAGCGGACCGGAGGCCTTATCGACCGCCTGAACGGCGTGGAAAAAGAGATGTTCGGCCGTGAGCTTCCCGGAAGCATCGCCGAACGGCAGAACGCCCTTCTGAACTTCATCGAGAAGGGGGCGCCCGAACAGCCCTCCGTCCTGTTCAAGCTCGCTGTGGCCGAATGGGCCGTGGGTCAGAAGGTTGATTCCCTTTCACCTGCGGTCGGAAGGGTGGAAG
>JAPXRK010000314.1:0-2772 GCA_033813575.1 Synergistales bacterium | reverse complement strand
TCGTGGCGGTGGCCCCGGTGATCCTCAACGCCCTCCGGGACGCCACCGGTGTTGAATTCACCACCCTTCCGGTGACACCGGACACAATACTCGAAGCCCTCGGGGCAAAGGAGGCCCGGTAAGATGCCCGTCCTCAATTTCACCGTCAACGGCGTTCCCAGGACCGTCCATCTCGAGGAAGGGAGGGTCATGCTCTCCTCGGTCCTCCGGGACTCTCTCGGCCTCACGGGGACCAAGGTCGGCTGCGGCACGGGCCAGTGCGGCTCCTGCACCGTCGTTCTGAACGGCAGGGCCGTCACCAGCTGCACAACGCCGGCTGAAAAGTGCGAAGGCGCCGACGTGCTCACCATCGAGGCCCTCGCCGAGGGAGGGGTTCTCCACCCCATCCAGCAGGCCTTCGTGGACGCCGGGGCGATCCAGTGCGGCTTCTGCACCCCCGGCCTCATCATGAGGCTGTACGCCCTTCTCACCGTGAACCCGGACGCGACGGACGACATCCTTGCGGAAGAGATCAACAAGCACCTCTGCCGCTGCACGGGCTACGAGGCGATCCTCGCCGCCGCCCGGCTTGCCCGGGAGAAAATGAAGAAATAACGGGAGAAGGAGTTCCTCCCTTCCCCACAAGAAAGGAGAAGATATCCATGGCTTTCAGTCTTCTGATCAAAAACGCGCGTACCCGCTTTTCCGGCGGAAAGCTGCTGTCCATCGGCATCGAGGGCGATAAGATCTCCGCGGTGGGGGAAAACCTTCCCGAGGCCGGAGCGGCGCAGGTCATCGACGCCGAAGGCAGGCTCGTCACCGAGTCCTTCGTGAACGGCCATCTTCACCTCTGCAAAGTCTACACCCTCGAGATGGTGGGCCAGGACGCCCTTTCCTCCTACCACGGCGGCTCCATGGGAGGGGCCATGACGGCCATCGAGCAGGCTTCCAGGGTGAAGGACAGATACGATGAAAAGTGGATCATCGAAAATGTCCGCAAAGCCTGCCGCCTCGCCCAGAAATACGGCAACACCCACATCCGCGCCTTCGCCGACACGGACACCAAGGCGAAGCTGGAGGGCGTCAAGGCCCTGATCAAGGCCCGGGAGGAGTTCAAAGGCATCGTGGACCTCCAGGTGGTGGCCTTTCCCCAGGACGGCGTGGTGCGCGATCCCGGCGCCGAGGACTACATCCGGAAGGCAATGGAGCTCGGAGCGGACGTGGTGGGCGGCATTCCCTGGATCGAGTACACCGACGCCGACATGCAGGAGCACATCGACAGGATGTTCGCCCTGGCGAAGGAGTTCAACAAGGACGTCTCCATGCTCATCGACGACGCCGGCGACCCTGGTCTCAGGTCCCTCGAGATGCTGGCGGTGAAGACGCTGAAGGAAGGCTGGCAGGGACGGGTCACCGCGCAGCACTGCCGGGCCATGGCCATGTACCGGGAGCCCTACTTCCGCAAGATCCTGGCCCTGCTCCAGAAGGCCTCCATCGGCCTGGTGAGCGATCCCCAGACCGGCCCCCTCCACGCCCGGGTCCGGGACCTCTACGACTCCGGCGTGGCCGTCGCCCTCGGCCAGGACGACATCGCCGACGCCTACTACCCCTTCGGCAGGAACAACATGCTCGAAGTGGCCTTCCTGGCGGTCCACCTGCTGTGGATGACCACCTTCAGCGACATGGAGATCATCTACGACCTCATCACCACCAACGCGGCGAAGGCCATGGGCATCAGGGGACACGTCCTCGAGCCCGGCGGGAACGCCGACCTGGTGGTGCTGAACGCCAACGACGTCTACCACGCCATCTGGGAGCACGAGGCCCCCTTCAGGGTCATCCGGAAGGGACAGGACGTCACCCTGAAATAACCCCTCCGAAGCACGGCATCCCCCTCCTTCCGGAGGGGGATGCTTTTTCAGGCCTTTTTTAAAAAACAGCGGGAGTGTTGCCGGGCATAAGGTGAATTCGCCAACTCCAGGGGCGAAGAGATGATCCCCTGGGGGACAGCGCCATGCCGAGAAACCGACAAGGATGTCGGTTTCAGGCGCAGTTGTCAGGGATGACAATGTGCGCCGGCGGCCCAAGCGAGCACCGGTAACGCTCCCTGCTGGAAAAAACTGCGGATTTTCCCTTCAAATGAACGAAACGGTCACTTCCTTCAGGTACTTTTCCTCCAGGGTGCGGACGATGGTCCGGATGATGTTCCGGCGCATTTCCAGCTCCACCGGCAGGGTGGGGTCCTGGTGGGCCTCGTTCACCCTCGTCCCCACCACAAAGGAAATCCGGTCGCTCTCCAGCAGCAGGGAGGCCAGCCTCGCCGCCGAGTTCTTCTCCCGGACGATCTCCTTTCCGTCCAGGATCTTGGACACCAGGGTCAGGGTGAGGATCCCCTCGGTGATGAGGTCCACCCCGTCCATGGAGGACAGGGGCGGCATTCCCCCCCGGGCCGTGGCGAGGTCCGTCACAAGAGGGCGTCCCAGCTCCCTGGCCACGATTTCGGCGGTGGTGCCGCCGCAGATGGCCTTCCGTCCCGGGAATTTCCCGAGCATTTCGGCGTACTCCCTGTCCCGTTGCCCGTCGAAGGGAGGGCCTGAAAGCACCAGGAGCTTCCGGGGCGACCGGAAATACATGACGGCGCAGGTCACGTCGTCACCGGCATGCTCATGGGGCTCCCTGACCAGTGCCTCGGAGACGATGCGCCTCGACAGCTCCCGCGAAGAGAGCCCGGGCCTGTCCCGAAGCAGACGCAGGATATAGTCCGTGCATTTTTCCTCCCCCCATCCGGTGGGG
>JAPXRK010000313.1:0-2785 GCA_033813575.1 Synergistales bacterium | reverse complement strand
GAAGCCGGCGTCGGCCGCGGCAAGGAGAGGAGCGTCGTTCATGCCGTCACCGACGAAGAGGGTGGTTCCCCCTGCATTCTCCCTGATCCTCCTGAAGGCATCAAGCTTTCCGGCGGGAAGGAGCCCCCCTTCCCAGAGATCGAGGCCAAGCTCTCCGGCGATTTTTCCGGCGTTCTCCGGCCTGTCCCCCGACAGCATGCCCACGGTGCCCACCCCGAGCTTGCGCAGCCGGTCCACCGCCTCCCGGGCCTCTTTCCGGAGGGTGTCCTCCACCACGAGAAAGCCTTCGTACCGCCCGTCCCGGGCCACGTGGACCACAGCTCCGGGCTTCGCCCCGGGATCTCCGTCAACCTGAACTCCGTGTCGCTCCAGCAGGGCCGTGTTGCCCGCGAGAATTTCCTGTCCGTCGCGGACCAGCCGGACACCCAGCCCGGGAAACTCCTCCACGGGAAGGGCAGGCCCATCCCCTGCCGCCGAGGCCACAGCCCGGGCGACGGGATGGTTCGAACCCCGTTCGGCGGCGGCCGCCGTTTCTATCAGTTCAGGGCCGGTCATGAATGACGACGGATGGACCTCCGTCACCCGGAACACCCCCCTGGTGAGGGTGCCCGTCTTGTCGAAGAGAACGGCCTTCGTGCGGGCCAGGGTTTCCAGCACATTGCCCCCCTTCAGCAGGATCCCCCGCCGGGATGCGGCCCCCATGCCGCCGAACAGGGCGAGGGGAACGGAGATCACGAGGGCACAGGGGCAGGACACCACCAGGAAGACCAGGGCCCGGTACCCCCAGTCCCGGAATCCGCCAAGTCCTGCGAGGGGAGGCGCCACGGCGAGGAGTGCGGCCAGGACAACCACCGACGGAGTGTACCACCTGGCGAAAGACGTGATGAACCGCTCGGTGGGGGCCTTTCGCTCCCGGGCCTCTTCGATCAGCCGGAGCCCTTTTGAAAGGGTTGTCTCGCCGAAGGGGCGGAGCACGGTCACCGTGAGTGTGCCGCCGAGGTTCACGCTCCCCGCGAGCACCTCGCTCCCCTCCGACACGTCCCGGGGAACCGATTCTCCAGTGAGGGAGGACGTATCCAGTGAGGACGTCCCCCCGAGCACCTTCCCGTCGAGGGGAACACGCTCCCCCGGCTTCACGAGCAGCGTGCTCCCTTCAGTGACATCCTCCGCCCGGACCGCTTTCCATTCCCCGTCTTCGAGCACCGTCGCCCTATCCGGGCGGATGTCAAGAAGAGAAAGAATGGAACGGCGGGACCGCTCCACGGCAAGGGACTGCACCAGCTCTCCCGTTTCGTAAAACAGCATCACCGCCACCGCTTCCGAAAACTCGCCGATGGCGAAAGCGCCGCCGGTGGCGGCCGTCATGAGAAAGAACTCATCGAAAAGAGTCCCCCGGCGGAGGTTCCCCGCCACGGTGCGGAGAACCTCTATTCCTGCCGTCAGGTAGGCAGTCACATACAAAAGCAGCCGGGCTGTTTCCCCGAGGGGCAGGAAGAGGGCCGCGAGCCAGAGCATGGCCCCGGCCGCAAGGCGGATCATATCTCTTTTCGGCAGGCTCGATGGGGCTTTCGCTGAACGTTCCTCCGAAACCATCACCCCCGGTTCGATGGACGACACAACAGTCCGGATGCTGGAAAGAAGCTCTTCCGGATGCTCCTTTCCCGAGAGCGATACCCGCATCCTGCCTCCGACGAGATCGATGGCCGCCGATGTGACTCCGGGAAGGGCAGCCACTTTTTTTTCGATTGTCGCAGAGCACTGGGCGCAGTTCAGCCCTTCAAGGGAGAGGCGGATTTCTCCGGCACCGTCAGGCATGGGATTTCTCCTCCCCCGGGGCAATGTGGCGGACGTGCCGGAAGCCCTGCTCGAAAATGGTCCTCACGTGGTCGTCGTCAAGGCCGTAAATGGAGGACCGCCCCCTCCGGGCGACCCGCACCAGGCGGGCCTGCTTGAGTACCCTGAGCTGGTGGGAAATGGCCGACTGGTTCATGGAAAGCAGCGCCGCGATGTCCGCAACGCAGAGATCGGAGACCGAAAGGGCACAGAGGATCTTGATCCTCGTGGTGTCCCCGAAGACCCGGAACAGGTCGGCAAGCTCGTACAGCGTCTCGTCGGCAGGCATCTCCGCCGAGACCCGGGAAAGACTGTTCTGTATTTCTTCCTGAGATGTGTGGTTCATGATGTTTCTCCTTATATGAATATATGAACATTTGCTCATATATTCATATACCACCGAAACGGCCTTTTTTCAAGCCCCGAGATCGAAACCATGCCCTTCCTTGCGCAGAGGCGGACGCCCCCTTCCGGGAACATCCGCCTCTGCCTGAACACCGCTTTCCGGAAAGTTACCGGCCCTTACCGGATCCTATTTTTTCTGCCGGGCGATGAAGGCCTCCAGTTTCCGGACGTGGTCCTCCACGACCTTATTGTGGTAGATATCGAGCCCTTCACGGTACTTCTTCAGGGCCTCGCCGTACTTTTTCCCGTTCTGGAGCTGCCCGGCCTGCTTCCAGATTGCCTCGGCCCTGGCCTTCGCCCCGGGCATGAATGCCTCGAGCCGTGCGACATGGTCGCTCACCGTTGTGTCCGGGGACAGCTCAAGTCCCTTGCGGTACAGCGCCAGGGCTTCTTCGTATTTTTTCGCCTGCTGCAGGGCGCCGGCTTTGGTCCAGAGTTCTTCAGCCTGCCGCCGGGCATCCCTTCCGGCAACCGCCTCGAAGGGGGAAGTCTCCTTCGGGGTCTCCTTCGGGGTCTCCTTCGGGGTCTCCTTCGGGGTCTCCTTCGG
>JAPXRK010000312.1:0-2799 GCA_033813575.1 Synergistales bacterium | reverse complement strand
AGAGGATTTGCCGTCGTCGCCGACGAGGTCCGAAAACTGGCCGAGGAGAGCAAAACGGCGGCCGAGACAATCTCGAAAAATCTGCAGGAGCTTGTCTCCGGAGTGCACACAACTTCGGGGGGCGTCGAGACGATGGCGGTCAGCATGAGAGAAGCCGACGGGAATGTTCAGGTCATCCTATCGGAGATTTCCGCGGTACTCGAGGGGATTGCCGGAATTTCCGACTCTTCGGAGCGGGTTGCGGCAAGCGCAGAAGAGCTGGGGGCATCGTCGGAAGAAATGGCGGCTTCCGCCGAGACCGTCACCAGGGAAACGGAGAAAATGCGTTCCATTTTCGGCTCCATTGAAGACCACATATCCTCTCTCTCCTTCACAGCGGAAGGGCTCAAGAAAACATCCGGCGAGGGAGCCTCGGACGCTTCCGCCCTGATCGGGGGACTTTCAGCCCTGAGAGCGATGAAAGCGGAGGATTTTGCCGTCATCGCCGAAGATGCCGTCAAGGCACACCAGGGATGGATGGCCGACCTGAAGAAGTTCGTCGAGGGCGGCCGGTGGAACCTGGAGACAAACCCCAGGCGCTGCCGTTTCGGCATCTTTCTCTCGTTTGTGGAGCGTCCCGAAGGAACCCCGGAAGAACTGTGGAATAAAATAGTTGCCATGCACGAGAAGCTCCACGGTCTGGGACATACAGTCAATGATGCGGTACACCGCGGAGACAGCAGTCGGGCCCGGGAGCTTTTGAAGGAGACCGAGGCTCTCAGTGCGGATCTTTCCGCTTCGCTGCTCCGGGTGGCGGACATCTGCCGCGGGCAGGGGAAGCGGGAAGACAGCCCCGGCGCTCTCCGTGCCCTTCCGGGAAGAACAGTGTAGTCCTGGAGAATTGGGGAGAACAAAAAGCCGGAGCATCCCGCAGGGGGCGCTTCGGCTTTTTTTGCTTTCCGGTGAGCGGCTGAGCGGATCCTGTTCGGTCTCCTTTATTTCAGCAGGGCCGGCAGCCATGTGGAGACGGCCGGCACGAAGGTGACCAGCAGCAGTATAAGCACGTTGCAGATGATAAAGGGCAGGGCATGGACGAAAATCTCCGTGATGGGCTTCTTGCAGATCTTGGTGCAGACGTTGAGGCACATCCCTACCGGGGGCGTCACCAGGCCGATGGCCATGCCGGTGATCATGATGGCGCCGAACTGGAGGTCGTCGACGCCGAGTCCTCTCATGACGGGGAGCAGCACCGGGCAGAGGAGCATGATGGAGGGGGCCACGTCGACGAAGAGGCCGACGACCAGGATAAGTACGTCCAGAAAGAGAAGGATCCAGAAGGGATGGACGTCGAGGCCGAGCATGAAGGCGCTCACCATGGCGGGGACCTGTTCCACGGAGAGAATCCAGACGTAAATTGTGGAGAATCCCACGACGAACATGATGGAGCTTGAGCTGAGCACGGTTTTCTTGAGCATGCCCCCGATCTGTCCCAGGTCGAGCTCCCTGTAGACGAAAAAGCCGAGGACCAGGGCGTAGAGGACGGCAACCCCCGCCGACTCGCTGGCGGTGGCGATGCCGAGCGAGACGGACAGGACGATGATCACCGGCATGATGAGCGCCAGGACGCCGTCCTTGAAGGTGTTTTTGAAATCGGCGGCGTCGAAGGGGGTCCGGGGAGGATGGTATCCTCTCTTCCGAGAAATGACCCAGACGAGAGCCATCTGCGACAGGCCGATGAGTATTCCCGGAACGAGCCCGGCGAGGAAGAGAGATCCCACGGAGGCCCCGGAGACCATGGCGTAGAGGAGCATGGGAATACTGGGGGGGATGATCATGCCCATGGTGGACGAGGCGACGGTGACGCCGGCGGAGAATCCCGTATCGTACCCGGCTTTCTCCATCTCCGGAATCAGGATGGAGCCGATGGCTGAGGTATCGGCCACGGACGAGCCGGTGATGCCGCCGAAGATCATGCTGGCGATGACGTTGACCTCTCCGAGCCCGCTGCGGATGGGGCGGACGAGATAAAGGCTGAATTTCAGGATGCGGCGGGTGATGCCGCCGCTGTTCATCAGTTCACCCGCCAGGATGAAGAGGGGCAGGGCGATAAGGACGTAGCTGCCGGAGCCTGCCCAGACTCTCTGGGTGAAGATTCCCGCCAGGGACGGCTTGAGCAGAAGGAAATAGGCCGCAGCTGAAGCCCCAAGGGAATAGCAGATGGGAACTCCGATGACGACGCAGACGAGCAGGGTGGATAACAGAATGAAAACGGCCATGGGGTTTCCTCCGCTATACCGGTTGGATTTCGTTCTCTGCCGTTCCCGTGCAGGCGGGGAAGTACAAGCAGAAAATCCTGAAGCTGGTGGAGGATATGACGGCGGAAAAGCGCAGGCGCGCGGAAAGCCGGGGCATCGCCGCCACCAGCCGCGCCATGGTGGTGGGGGTGCCCAACGTGGGGAAAAGCACGCTGATCAACACCCTGGCCGGCCGCAGCGCCTTCAAGGTGCAGGATCGCCCCGGCGTGACCCGGGCCGCCCAGTGGATCAAGGCGGGGGAGAGGCTGGAACTGCTTGACACCCCCGGCCTGCTCTGGCCGCGGCTGAGCGACCAGCGCGCCGCGCGCCGCCTGGCTTATATCGCCGCGATCCGGGACGAGATCCTCAGCACCTATCACCTGGCCATCGGTCTTCTGGAGGAGCTGATGCGGATCGCTCCCTCCAGGGTAGCGGCCCGCTACAAGCTGGACGATCCGGGCCTCAGGGGACAGGCGCTGCTGGAAGCCATCTGCGGCGCGAGGGGATTTTTGCTAAGAGGCGGCGA
>JAPXRK010000311.1:0-2804 GCA_033813575.1 Synergistales bacterium | reverse complement strand
CCAGAAGCGCGTTTCGGCGGCAAGTTTGCAGATCTCCTGCTGCAGGGCCGGGTCAATTCCCCAGAAGAGGACGCAGGGGACGAGGATATTCACGAAGGCCGGTCCGGGGGTTTCAACTGCCTTCTTCACCTTCTCCGCGACGTCCGTGGGGTTGAAAAGTGTCGTCTGGGCAACATAGGGGATATGGTGAGCCTCGACGATGGCAGTGAGGTCCTTTGCCCTCTGGAGTTTCCCGGGGATCACGGTTCCCGCTGGGGAAGTGGTCGCGTTTGCTCTCCTGGGTGTCGCGCTGCTCCTCTGGGCGCCGGTATTCATATACCCCTGGTTGTTGTAGCAGATATAGGTGAAATCATGACCCCGCTCGAGTGCTCCGGAGAGTGACTGAAGGCCGATGTCATATGTCCCTCCGTCGCCGCCGAAGGTGACGAACTTGATATCTTTGTCGATCTTTCCGCGTTTCTTCAGGGCGACATAGGCCGCTTCCACTCCTGAAACACCGGCTCCCGCATTCTCGAAGGCGGTATGGATCCAGGGCACCCTCCATGCGCTGAAGGGATACACCGTAGTGGAAACCTCAAGGCACCCTGTCGCGTTCACCACAACAAGAGGGGAGTCGATTCCCATGAGTCCCTGGTGAACTGCCGTCGGTGCTCCGCATCCGGGGCAGAGCCGGTGCCCGCCGCTCAGGGGGCTGATTTTTTCAGTAAAATCTTTCAGTCTTATGGCCATTGAGTACACCCCCTATTCCAGAAGGCCGATGTAGCGTTCTTCGGCCCTGATATTTCCCTTTTCAAGATCGGCGAAAAGGTCCGCTGCGTGCTGCGGGAAAAAGTCCCGCCCGCCGAGCCCGTAGACGCAGGACTGCAGGGGAACGCGCGCTCCGGCATCGTACAGTGCGCTCTTTACCTCTGCGGAAAGCGGCGCAGTCCCACCTATGCTCAGCGCACGGTCAAGTACGGCGATGGCTTTTGCTTTTCCGAGAACATCGGCGACCTCGGCCGCCGGGAATGGACGAAACATGCGGACTCTCAGGCAACCCGCCTTCACGCCCTTTTCACGCAGCTCATCCACCACGTCCTTCACAACACCTGAAGCCGATGACATCACGACCACGATAAAATCGGCATCGTCAGTGCGGTACTTGTCCAGTTTCGGGTAGAAACGCCCGGAAACCGACTCGTACTCCCTGGCAACGGAGTCATAGTGCTTCAGCACATTCCTGTGCGCCTCAACCTGCTGCCGCTTGATCTCAAAATAATATTCGGACATGGCGAAGGATCCGTACGTGACGGGATTATCCACGTCTAGAAGAGGAAGGTCCGCGTCACGTTCGCCGACGAATGCTCTCACTGTTTCATCGTCGAGCATGGATACCGCCTCAAAGCTGTGGCTCGTGATGAAACCGTCCTGGCAGACGAAAACAGGAGACAGGATATCCTTGTGTTCCGCAAGTCGGACCGCCAGTATTGCGGAATCGTATGCCTCCTGTGCGTCCTCGCAGTACAGGTGGACCCATCCGGCATCCCGTTCTCCCATGCTGTCGCTGTGGTCGCAGTGGATATTGATGGGAGCCCCGAGGCTCCTGTTCACCAGGCCGAACACAATGGGACTACGGAAGAACGCCCCGATGGGGAAAATCTCGTGCATGAGCGCCACGCCGTTTGCACTCGAAGCGGTCATCACGCGCGCTCCCGCCGCAGCAGCGGTAACGCATGCCGTGATGGCGGAATGTTCGCTTTCAACCGTTACAAAATTCGTGTCCACTTTTCCGTTCGCCACGAATTCTGCAAACTTCATGGGGATATCGGTTGACGGGGTTATAGGGTAGGCGGCAACCACATCGGGATTGATCTGCCGCATCGCCTCGGCAAAAGCCCAGTTTCCGGAAATGATTTCTCTGCGGGGCATAGTCTGCATCCTCCTTCTACCGGCTGCCCGAGCCTGACGGGAAGTCGGCTTCCGGTTTCATCTCGATGGCATCCCTGGGGCAGACGTGAGCGCAGATACCGCACCCCTTGCAGAAGAAGAGATCGATACCTGACACTATCCCGTTTTCATCGGTAAGTACAGCCCTGTCCGGGCACTGGTTCCAGCAGAGAAGACAGGAAATGCATTTCCCGCTGTCCCATACAGGGCGGATGCTCCGCCACTGGCCTGTCTCCACAGCTTCTGCAGAGGCACCGAAGGCGACGCCCGCCATTGGAACATCCTGCCACTTTTTCGGCCGGGCCATCTCGGCACTGTTCATATCCTTCTTCATCCGATCAGCACCTCCTCGTAACCCCGCCTGATTGCCCGCTTGTTCGCCTCGAGTATCTTTTCCGGAAGGTTTTTCATCTTGCGGGAAAAATGCTCCACGAACGAGTCGATGGGAACCTCGGTGAACACATGGGCGAAGGTTCCGAGCATAGGCGCGTTCGGCCTGTTCTGGCCGAATTCCTCCAGGGTGATTTTCGTTGCGTCAATAGTGATCACCCTGGCGCCCCGGGGAAGGCCGAGTTTGGACTTCACTGCCTCGGGTGATTCGGGAGTGTTGATGAGATACACCGTGTTTTCGGTGCACCCCTCCGACGGACGGACCGACTCGAGGAGCGTCGGATCGATAATGGCAACCACGTCAGGGTTCTGAACACCGCACCTCTTGCGTATCGGACCATCGGATACGCGGTTGAAGGCCTTCATCGGCGCGCCCTGTCTCTCGGCCCCATACTCCGGAAACGACTGCACAAACTTCCCTGCCTCGAACATTACTTCCGCCAGAACGGCGGAACCTGTCTTTGCCCCCTGTCCGCCCCGGCCATGCC
>JAPXRK010000310.1:0-2813 GCA_033813575.1 Synergistales bacterium | reverse complement strand
ACGGAAGAGGGAGTTGACGACATGCGGATGAAAAGCGCGGTACTGGGGAAGAACGGTGTCTCCGGGGAGGTCCTTCTCTCCTGGGATGCCTGCGTGGCGGCGGGGTACACCGGCCGGGACCAGGCGGGGGTTCTCGCCCACGTGGAGGAGCTGCGGAAGATCGGGGTCCCCGCCCCGGACAAGGTTCCGTCCATGTACTGGGTGGAGCCGGAGCGGGTGTCGAACACCGGGCTGCTCTGGGTGGTGGGGGAATCCTCGTCCGGCGAGGGAGAGGTGTTCCTCGCCCGGGACGAGGGAAACAATCTCTGCGTCACAGTGGCCAGCGACCATACGGACAGGGCTCTCGAGACGGTGTCGGTGGCCAAGGCGAAACAGGCCTGCTCGAAGGTCATCGGCTCCCTCTTCTGGAGGGTGGACGAGGTCAGGGGACACTGGGATTCCATCGAACTGAGAACCTGGAATGACGGGAAACTCTACCAGGAGGGGACCCTCGGGAAAATGCTTCCGCCGGAGAAGCTCTTCGAGCTGGCCCGGGAGGACGCCCCGGCGGGGACGGGAAGGCTCGCCCTGTTCAGCGGCACCCTGCCGGTGCTCGGCGAGGGGATCGTCTACGGGACGCACTATGTCCTCTCCCTGAAGGATCCCGTTCTTGGAAGGGAGATCCGGCACGAGTATTCCGTGCGGGTTCTTCCCGATCGAAACTGAGGAGGTGGTTTTGTGAAACTGCGTGTCGGCGTTCTGCAGCTTGATGTCTCCCTGGGCGACCGGGAGAGGAACAGGAAAAACGTGGAGAAGTGGATGGCCTCCGTGTCCGTCCCGTCCGATTTGCCTACGGCGGTGGTCATACCGGAGATCTGGGACGTGGGGTACGCCCTCGACAGGGCTGCGGAGCTCGCCGACCCCGAAGGCAGGGGGGCGGCGGAATTTCTCGGGGGTCTGGCCAGAAAATACGGCGTGTGGTTCGTGGGCGGCTCCGTGCTTGCCTCCACGGGGAGCGGCTACGCCAACCGCGCCCAGGTGATCAACCCAAGGGGTGAGCTGGTGGCCTACTATGACAAAGTCCATCTCATCCGCCTCATGGAGGAGGAGAAGTATTTCACCGGCGGCAGAAAGGACTGCCTCTTCTCCCTGGAGGGAGCGAAGGCGGGCTGCGTCATCTGCTATGACATCCGTTTCTGCGAGTGGCTCCGCACCTATGCCCTCAGGGGAACGGAAGTGCTTTTCGTGAGCGCCGAGTGGCCGAGTGCCCGGGCGGACCACTGGAAGACCCTGCTCCGGGCGCGGGCCATCGAGAACCAGATGTACGTGGTGGCCTGCAACCGGTGCGGCACCACCGGGGACACCCATTTCGGCGGCGGCTCCATGATCCTCGGCCCCAAGGGAGAGATTCTCTTCGAGGGCGGGGAAGGCGAAGAGGCGGGATTCGTGACCATCGATCTCGAGGAAGTTGCCAGGACCCGGAATTTCCTGACGGTCTTCAATGACAGGGTACCCGAGATCTACGGGACCCATCTACAATAGGAGGGGAAGAAAATGAAGAAGAGCGGAATGTTTCTTGCGGCGTTGGCGGCGTGCATGTTCCTTCTGACCGGGGCGGCCTTCGCGGCGGTGGAATTCAAGTTCGCCCACTCGGGAAGCCTGGAGCACCAGTACCAGATCGGCGCGGAGCAGTTCAAGAAGCTCTTCCCCCAGGCCCAGCTCGGCGGCGAGAGGGACCTGGCCGAAGGAGTCCGCATGGGCACCATCGAGATGAGCTCCGTGGCGGCGGGCAACATGGCCGGGTTCGTCCCCGAACTCCAGGTGTTCGGCGTGCCCTTCCTCTTCCAGACCAGGGAGCAGGTGTACACAGTGCTCGACGGTCCCGTGGGCAAGGATCTTGCTGACATCATGCTCGGAAAGGGGTTTGTGAACCTCTCCATCTGGGAGGTCGGCTTCAGGAACATAACCAACAACACCCGGCCCGTGAAGACCCCCGATGACATGAAGGGGCTGAAGATCCGGGTCCAGGAGTCCAAGATCTGGATCGAGTTCATGAAGCGCCTCGGCGCCATCGCCACCCCCATTCCCTTCGGCGAGCTGTACACAGCCCTCCAGCAGAAGGTGGTGGACGGCCAGGAGAATCCCGTGGCCACCATCTACTCCATGAAGTTCTACGAAGTGCAGAAGTACCTCTCCCTGACGGGCCACACCTACGAGCCAGCCCTCGTGGTCGCCAATCCCAAGTGGTTCAACGGCCTCGACCCGAAGCACCAGGCCATCCTGAAGGAAGCGGCCATGGAAGCGGCCGCCTTCCAGCGGCAGAAACTCGCCGACCTGGACAGGGAGCGCTTCGAGGTCATCCGGAAGGCCGGCGTGGAAGTGGAGGAGAACCCCGACAAGGCGGCTTTCGCCAAGGCCACCGAGGATCTTCACAAGGTGCTTTCCGAGTCCGTTCCCGAGGTTCTTGTCCAGAAAATAAAGGATGAAGTCGCAAAGGTGAAGTAGCACCCCGCGGCTCCGGGGGAGATTTCCCCCGGAGTTTTTTTCGAGAGCTCGAGGTGGAAGCCAAGTGAAAAAAATACAGACGCTCTTTTCCGTTCTTACGGGAATCTGTCTTGCAGTAGTCTTTGCCGTAACCTTCGGCCAGGTGATCCAGCGGTACGTGTTCCAGGTCCCCATGCCCTGGGCGACGGACGTGATCCGGATCTTCTTCGTCTATTCCGTGTTTTTCGGCATGGCGGTAGGGGTGTTCAAGAAGGCCCACCTGAACATCGACGTCCTTGTCCAGGTCCTGCCTCCGCGGCTCAAGCCCTGGTTCGATCTCCTGTCAAACC
>JAPXRK010000309.1:1045-2815 GCA_033813575.1 Synergistales bacterium | reverse complement strand
GGACAGGAAGACCAGGGAGTATATCACCTCGCAAATGGAGACAGCCGGTCTCACCGTCCGGAGGGATGCTGCGGGAAGCCTGTTCGGACGTCGGGAGGGGAAGCGCCGGGGAGCACCTGCGGTTATGCTTGGTTCCCATTTTGATTCGGTAAAGAACGGCGGCGCATTTGACGGCCCGGCGGGAGTCGTCATGGGGCTGGAAGTGGCACGGGTCCTTCACGAGAACGGAATCGGGACCAGTCTCCCACTGGAGTTCGCCGCCCTCGTGGAGGAAGAAGGAGGCAGGTTCGGCGGGGGACTCTATGGAAGCAGGGCCATGGCAGGGCTCCTGAGCCGCGAGTCGCTGGACATTTTCCGTGACAGGGACGGCATCTCCATGGCCCGGGCCATGAAAGAGTCAGGCCTTGACCCGGACAGGATAGGTGAAGCGGTACGGCCGAAAGGAAGCCTGAGAGCCTTCATCGAACTCCATATCGAACAGGGCCCCGTCCTTGAGAGCGAAGGTCTCGACCTCGGTTTCGTCAAGACCATCGTCGGCATCACCCAGAGAGAAGTGGAGATCATCGGACGGGCCGACCATGCGGGCACAACGCCCATGGACATGCGGTGCAACGCCCTTCTTGCCGCATCTGAAGCAGCCCTTTTTCTCGACCGGGCTGCCCGGGAGGCCGGTGAAGGAACAGTGGGGACTATCGGGCGTATGGAAGTGTACCCCGGGGGATCGAACATCGTTCCCGGAAAGGTGTTCTTTACCATAGACGTCCGCTCGGCGGATATAGAGAAACTCGAACGGGTAGTCGATACATTCGGCTCCTTCATGAAAAACATGGAGAAAAAACACGGGGTCACTGTCTCCATAAGGGATAAGCTTACTGTCCCTCCCGTGGATATGAGCCAGGAGATCCTCGGTCTGTTCGAGGAGGAGGCCGGCAACCTCGGATATTCGGCAAAGGTGATGCAGAGCGGGGCGGGGCATGATGCCATGATCATGGCCTCAATTACCGATGTGGGACTTCTCTTCGTCCCCAGCAGGGGCGGAAGAAGCCACTGTCCCGAGGAGTGGACCGATTACGAGCAGATAAAAAAAGGCGTGGACGTGATCATCGGCACGGTACTGGCACTTGCGGAAGCTTCTTCCTGAGAAAAAGACCCGGCCTGAAGGCCGGGCCTTTTTTGCATCATTCCTTTTCGGTCGTATTCCCTGTTTCCAGCCGGAAAAGCAGCATCCCCATGGGAGGCAGCGTGAGGCACAGTGAGTTTCCCCTCTGCTTGCAGGCAACCGGTTCTGAGGCAAGCCCGCCGAAATTTCCGAACCCGGAGCCGCAGTACTCCTTGCCGTCGCTGTTGAGGATCTCTTTCCAGAACCCTGCCGCCGGAACCGGTATCCGGTAATTCAGCCTCGGCACAGGGGTGAAATTGAACACTGCGAGCACCATCTCATCTTTTGCACCTTTTCTCACGAAAGAGACCACACTCTTCTCCCAATCGGAGAAATCGCACCATTCAAAACCCTCCGGTGAAAAATCACGTTTGTGGAGCGCCGGCTCTTCTTTATACACACGGTTCAGGGCCCCCACCCAGTCCGATATGCCCCTGTGCTCAGGGATTTGCAGCTGGTCCCACTGGAGACTGTCATCGTGGTTCCATTCCTTTCCCTGACCGAACTCGCTCCCCATGAAGAGCAGTTTTTTTCCCGGATGGGAAAAAAAATAGCCGTAGAGAAGCCTGAGACTGGCAAACTTCTGCCATGTGTCCCCGGGCATTTTTCCG
>JAPXRK010000309.1:0-1035 GCA_033813575.1 Synergistales bacterium | reverse complement strand
TTATGCTGAAGGTTATCTTGTCGTGCTCGTATTTCCGGTAGACGGGATCCCTGGAGATGTACTTCAGGGTGTCGTGCATCCATCCCATGTTCCACTTCATGCCGAACCCGAGGCCGCCGACGAACACAGGGCGGGTCACCATGGGCCACGCCGTGGACTCCTCGGCTATGGTCTGAACACCGGGGAAGGCCCCGTAAATCTCCTCGTTCAGCTTTTTCAGGAACTCTATGGCCTCGAGGTTCTCTCTCCCCCCGTAGGTATTGGGGATCCACTCTCCCGCCTTCCGGGAGTAATCGAGGTAAAGCATGGACGCCACCGCATCCACCCTCAGTCCGTCGGCGTGGAAGCGATCGAGCCAGAAAAACGCGCTGCTGAGCAAAAAACCCCGGACTTCATTCCGCCCGTAATTGAAGATCCAGCTCCCCCAGTCAGGATGATATCCTTTTCTCGGATCCTCGTGCTCGTACAGGCACGTCCCGTCGAACCGGGCCAGGCCGTAGGCATCCGTGGGGAAATGGGAAGGGACCCAGTCGAGGATAACACCGATACCCTTCTGGTGGAGTACATCCACCATGTACATGAAATCCTCAGGAGTCCCATAGCGGCTCGTGGGAGCGAAGTACCCCAGGGTCTGGTATCCCCAGGAACCATAAAAGGGATGCTCCATCACGGGAAGCAGCTCCACGTGAGTGAACCCCATGGAGACAGCATAGTCTCCCAGCTCGTGGCCCAGCTCCCTGTAGGTAAGGGACCGGAATCCCTCCGCCGGATTTCTCCTCCATGACCCGATATGGACCTCGTACACAGACATCGGCGCATCGAGAGCGTTTTTCTTTTTCCGGTCCGCCATCCATTCGCTGTCGTTCCATGTATAGTCGTTATCCCAGATGATGGATGCCGTCTTCGGTGAAACCTCCCAGAAGAAGGCGAAGGGGTCGCCTTTTTCCAGAATTTCCCCTCCCGCCGTTTTCAGGGAGTACTTGTACAGTTCTCCACTGCCGACACCCGGGATGAAGCCCTCCCAGACACCGGAGC
>JAPXRK010000308.1:0-2824 GCA_033813575.1 Synergistales bacterium | reverse complement strand
GACCTCGGAATTTACGATCCCGCGAAGGACAGGATGAGCCTCAAGATCTACCGGTCCACCTTCAAGGCGACCCTCATCGGTTCGGGAATGGGGACCTTTATCGGCGCTCTTCCCGGGGCGGGATCATCCCTCGCGGCCTTCATGAGCTACGGTCTTGCGAGAAAAATGTCCCGCAAGCCGGAGGAATTCGGAACGGGAACCCTCGAGGGAGTCGCCGCGCCCGAGGCGGGAAACAGCGCCACGGCGGGGGCCTCCCTTATCCCCCTTTTCGCCTTCGGCATTCCCGGCAGCGCAACAGCCGCCCTTTTCGGAGCGGCGCTCATCATGCAGGGCATCAATCCGGGCCCCATGATGATCGAAGAAAACAAGGTCATTATCTACACCCTGTTCGTGATTATCATCTACGCCACGTTCATCAACCTGGTCCTCTCCCACGGGCTCATACCCCTGTACGCCAAACTGGCCCAGATCAAGGCGTGCTATCTCGTCCCCACCGTCTTCGCCCTGGCCCTGCTCGGAACCTTCGCCTCCCGCAACTCCCTCTTCGACGTCTGGGTGCTCCTGGCCGCAGGAGTACTGGGGATATACCTGAGGAAGAACGACTTTCCCCTCGGACCGCTCGTCCTCGGCTTCATCGTCGGGCCGGGAGCTGAAAAGGCGCTTCGCCAGGCTCTCCTGATGGGAAGGGGAGAATGGATGTTCCTTCTGAAAAGCCCTATAGCTCTCGGCTTCTACGGCCTGTGCATCCTTTCCCTGCTGCTCATCCATTTTTCCGTGAAGAAAAAACTCGTGGAGGAGGACTGAGGCCCATGGAAACGGCAAAATCCAACGAACGGAACACGATCTCCTTCCTCCGGAACTCGTCGAAAGTTGTGAGTCTGTTACTCATGGCCGCCGCCGCCTTCTTTTTCTCCTTCACCGTGACCGGGAAGTGGAGCGCTGGCGCAGGCATCGGCGCCCGGCTGTTCCCCCAGCTTTCCCTTATCTTGATATTCCTCTCCGGGGCAGCCATCTTCTCCGGCAGGGGTGAAACCGGCAACAAAAAACACAGCGAAGTCACTCCGCTGAGGGCTATTTCCTTCATGGGGCTAGCCGTTCTGTACTTCTTCGGAGTCCTTCGGCTCGGACTGGCCGTCGGGACCTTTCTCTATCTCACGGCGATTTTCTTCTACTTTGGAAGGGACGGCGGCATGATCAGAAAAGTCCTGATCCCCGCCTTCGGCATTACGCTGTTCATCTGGGCGCTGTTCACCTATTTCGCCCAGATCGTACTGCCTCCTGCCCTTCTTTTCTGACGAAAAGGGACGCGGGCGGCATTCACTTTGAATTGAAATCAGGGAGGATAACACCATGAAAAAAATCAGGATCTCATTTCCGGACGAAAAGGTAGAAGCACTGGCCATCCTGCTGGAAGACAAGGCTCCCTCCACCTGCGGGTGCCTGTGGAAGGCCCTGGAAACCCCCGTGGAAGGGCTGTGCATCCACGCCATGTGGACCGGCAGGGAGATCTCCTTCCCCTTTCCCGGAACGGCCTTCCCCGGAGACGAAGGGCTCTCCCTTCCGCCGGAAAACCAGATCACCATTCCTCTTCCCGGGGACATCGTCTGGAATGCCTACGCCCCCTACCAGTGGCAGGGAAACCCGAACATCGTCTACGATTTCGGCGTCTTCTACGGCCGGGACAGCCGGCTCCTCCTTCCCATGGGGTGGAAGCCCAGCACCCTCTTCGCCCGGATCGAGGAGAACCTTGAACCCTTCGCCGCAGTCTGCGCCCGCTGCCAGGGCGAGGGCCGGAAAAAGCTCAGGATCGAACGGGCGTAAGAGAAAACTGGATGGGGCGGCAGTTTTTTTCTGCCGCCCCCGGAATCCCGGGAAAACGTGCGCACCGGGCGAAATTCCACTAACATTACATTGCCCGCAGGTATTCCATCAAAAGGGGATGTCTTCGGCACAGCCTGATTGACAAAGGATGGTATCACTTCCGTGGCCAAGAACACGAAACCGATGTTTCAGTCCGTGTCAGACCAGGTCTTCTTTTACCTCAAAGAGAAGATCATCAACAACGAACTCGTTCCGGGAAGCGTCCTCTCCATCGACAGGCTCTCCTCCGAATTCGGCATCAGCAACACCCCGGTCCGGGAAGCCGTCGTCCGGCTTGAAAGCCTTGACCTTGTCACAGTGAACAGGAACAGGAACATCACCGTGAGCGCCATGAGCAGGGAAAAAATACTCGACATACTGGAAATGAGGCGCCTTCTCGAGACCTACGGATCCAGGACGGCCGCCCTGGACATAACCGACGGCGAGATCGAATCTCTGGAAAAAGTGCTGAACGGCGTCCAGGCAAATCCCGCCGATTTCGAGCAGTACAAGCGTTCGGACCTGGAGCTCCACGAGGCCATCACCAGGCACATAAAAAATCGGGAAATACAGGCCTCGCTGAAAAACCTCAGCGTCTCCTCACTGAGAATCCGCTACTATGCGAGGTTTTACGGAGAAGAGCACAACCCGGATCTCGTAGAATCGGTGAAAAAGATCACGGCGGAGCACCGAGCCATCCTGGACGCCCTGAAAACCCGCGACCCCGGCAAGGTGGAGCGGGCGGTAGCGTACCACCTGCTGAACGCAGAAGAACGGACCCTCGCCGCGCTGAACAGGATGGATATCCATTCAGGATAAGGGGAAAAATAACCAGCCCGCTCTCCCGTACTCGCCCCGTTCCGGACTTGAGGACCGAAGAAACGCGAAAGTGGAAGGACACTCACTCCCGTATCCGGGCAAACCGCTCCACAGTGTCCTGGGGGAAGGGAAAAGAAGGCCGGAC